>NZ_JBHVYO010000026.1:0-128372 GCF_042880655.1 Streptomyces sp. NPDC058295 | reverse complement strand
CCGATCCTCTACTACGGCGACGAGATCGGCATGGGCGACAACATCTGGCTCGGCGACCGCGACGCCGTCCGCACCCCCATGCAGTGGACACCGGACCGCAACGCAGGCTTCTCCTCCTGCGACCCGGGCCGGCTGTCCCTTCCCGTGATCATGGATCCCGTCTACGGCTACCAGGTCACCAACGTCGAGGCGTCGATGTCGTCGCCCTCCTCGCTGCTGCACTGGACCCGGCGCATGATCGAGATCCGCAAGCAGAACCCCGCCTTCGGCCTCGGGACCTACACCGAACTCCAGTCCTCCAACCCGGCCGTCCTCGCCTTCCTGCGCGAAGCCCCCCTGACGGCCGACGGAGGGGACGACGTGGTGCTGTGCGTGCACAACTTCTCGCGCTCCGCGCAGCCCACCGAACTCGACCTGCGCCGGTTCGACGGCCGCCATCCCGTCGAGCTGTTCGGCGGGGTCCGCTTTCCGGCCATCGGGGAACTGCCCTACCTGCTCACTCTCGCGGGACACGGCTTCTATTGGTTCCGGCTCACCAGAGCCGCGTCCCGGATCGGCCGCCGCCTGTGAGCGAGCGCCGGGGAAAGGATGGGTCACCGTGACGAAGACCGCACCCCTGCGACCGAGCAGCGCGAGCGGCGTCCGCTCCGTCGGACCGCTCGCCGCGCTGCTGTGCGAATGGCTGCCGCGGCAGCGCTGGTTCGCCGGCAAGGACCGGCCCCTCACCGACCTGCGCATGCTGTCGATGACCGAGCTGTACCCGGGTTGTCTGCATCTGCTCGTGCACGCCGATCAGTCGGGTGTCCCGACTCCCGGGGGCACTCCCCCGGCCGGCGACTGCTACCAGCTGCTGCTCGGCGTCCAGGAACACCTGTCCCCGCGTCTGGGACGGGCGCTGATCGGCAGGGTGGAGGACGGGCCGATGGCCGGTCTGACGGTCCATGACGCGCTGCAGGACCCCCGGTCGGCGCATCTGCTCCTGGAGCGGATGCGGCACCCCGGCACGCTGGGCCCGTTGTGCTTCGAGTCCGACCCGTCCGTGTCGCTGCCCCCCGGGCTCGCGCCGCGGCTGCTGGAGGCCGAGCAGTCCAACACCTCGCTGGTGTACGGGGACGCGTTCATCCTGAAGATCTTCCGGCGCATCCAGCCCGGGGTGAACCCCGATCTGGAGGTGCCGGTCGCGCTGGCCGGGCAGGGGTGCGGACGGGTGCCCGCGCCCGTGGCCTGGTTCCGCACGACCCATCCACAGGAGGCGACGCTCGGCGTGCTCCAGCCGTTCCTGCCGGACGCGTCGGACGGCTGGACGCTGGCGCTGCGGGCCCTGGCCCGCGGGGAGGACTTCACGGCGGAGGCCGAGGAACTGGGGCGGGCCACGGCGGACGTCCACCTCGCGCTGGCCGCGGCCCTGCCGGCCGGTCCGGACGCCGAGGACGGGCGGACGGCGGCGGCGATGACCGAGCGGCTGGAGGCGGCCGCGCACCATGTGCCGGCACTGCGCCCCTTCGTGCCGGGCCTCACCACCGCCTTCGGCGCGCTCTCCGTGTGCGACGCCGGGCCGCCCGCCCAGCGCATCCACGGGGACCTGCACCTCGGGCAGGTCCTGCGCGCCGGACGCGACTGGTTCGTCATCGACTTCGAGGGCGAACCGTCCCGTCCGCTGGCCGAGCGCCGCAGTGCCCACTCCCCGGTCCGGGACATCGCCGGGATGCTGCGCTCGTTCGACTACGCCGCCCGCCAGCGCCGTCCGTGGCGGCCGGAGTGGGCGCGCCGCTGCCGGGAGGCCTACTGCGCCGGCTACGCCGCCCGCGCGGGCTGGGACCCCCGCAAGAAGCATGCCCTGCTGCGTGCCTACGAGACGGACCGAGCCGTGTACGAAGTGCTGTACGAGGCCCGTAACCGTCCCGACTGGCTGCCCGTACCCATGGCGGCGATCGAACGACTCGCCGTCCGAGGAGGCTGACCCCTGTGGCCCTGCGTGACACCTCTCCGCCCGAGTCGGCCGGTCCCCGCCCGCGCACGGCGCCCGCGCTCGACGCGGCCGACCGTGGGCGCCTGCTCTCGGGCGCGCACCACGATCCGCACGCCCTGCTGGGCGCGCACCCGGTACCGGGCGGGATCGTCTTCCGGGCATTGCGGCCCTTCGCGGACGCCGTGAGTGTCGTGATCGACGGCGATCCCACCCCGCTGGTCTCGGAGGGCGACGGTCTCTTCTCCGTCCTGCTGCCGCTCGACGCGGTGCCCGCGTACACGCTGCTGGTGTCGTACGGAGGCGCCGAGCGCAAGGTGGACGACCCCTACCGATTCCTGCCCGCGCTCGGCGACCTGGATCTGCATCTCATCCGGGAGGGGCGGCACGAGGAGCTGTGGAAGGCGCTCGGCGCCGAGCCGATGGCCCACCAGGGGGTGACCGGCACCCGGTTCACCGTGTGGGCGCCGAACGCCCAGGGGGTGCGCGTCGCCGGGGACTTCTGCTTCTGGGACGGGACCGCCTTCCCGATGCGGTCCCTCGGTTCGTCCGGGGTCTGGGAGCTGTTCCTGCCCGGGATCGGCGAGGGCGCCCGGTACAAGTTCGAGATCACCTCGCGTCACGGCCACCGCTTCCTCAAGGCCGACCCGATGGCCCGGCGCGCGGAGGTGCCGCCGGACACGGCGTCGATCGTGCACGCCTCGCACTACGAGTGGGCGGACGAGGAGTGGATGGCGCACCGGGGCGACGTCCCCGTGCATGGGGCGCCGTTCTCCGTGTACGAGGTCCACCTGCCCTCCTGGCGACCGGGGCTGACTTTCCGTCAGCTGGCGGAGGAGCTCCCGCCGTACGTCGACGACCTCGGCTTCACGCATGTGGAGTTCATGCCGGTCGCCCAGCATCCGTTCTCGGGTTCCTGGGGCTACCAGGTCACCGGGTTCTACGCGCCGGCCTCACGCATGGGCACGCCCGACGACTTCAAGTTCCTGGTGGACGCCCTGCACCGGGCCGGGATCGGCGTGATCGTGGACTGGGTGCCGGCGCACTTCCCCAAGGACGACTGGGCGCTGGGCCGGTTCGACGGGGAACCGCTGTACGAGCCCGGCGACTCCCGGCGGGCCGAGCATCCGGACTGGGGGACGTACGAGTTCGACTTCGGGCGCGTGGAAGTGCGCAACTTCCTCGTGGCGAACGCCACTTACTGGTGCGAGGAGTTCCACGTCGACGGGCTGCGGGTGGACGCCGTCGCCTCGATGCTCTACCTCGACTACTCGCGGGACTCCGGCCAGTGGTCGCCCAACGTGTTCGGCGGCCGGGAGGACCTGGACGCCATGGCGTTCCTCCAGGAGATGAACGCGACGGTCTACCGCCGCAACCCGGGGGTGGTGACCATCGCGGAGGAGTCCACCGCGTGGGAAGGGGTGACCCGGCCGACCGACAGCGGCGGTCTGGGGTTCGGGCTGAAGTGGAACATGGGCTGGATGCACGACTCGCTGGAGTACATCGCCAAGGAGCCGGTGCACCGCAAGTACCACCACAACGAGATGACCTTCTCGATGGTGTACGCCTACAGCGAGAACTACGTGCTGCCCATCTCCCACGACGAGGTCGTCCACGGCAAGCAGGCGCTGGTCTCCAAGATGCCCGGCGACTGGTGGCAGCGGCGCGCCAACCACCGCGCGTATCTGGGGTTCATGTGGGCCCACCCGGGCAAGCAGCTCCTCTTCATGGGCCAGGAGTTCGCCCAGGGCGCGGAGTGGTCCGAGGCCCACGGCCCCGAGTGGTGGCTGCTGGACCCGGGGTACGCGTCGGCGGGCGATCACCGGGGGGTGCGGGACCTGGTGCGTGATCTCAACACGGTGTACCGGGCCACCCCGGCCCTGTGGGAGCGGGACACCGATCCGGCCGGTTTCCGGTGGGTGGTCGGCGACGCCGCGGAGGACAACGTCTTCGCGTTCCTGCGCCTCGACGCCCACGGGGCTCCGCTCCTCGCCGTCAGCAACTTCTCCCCGGTCGTGCGCCACGACTACCGGCTCACCGTGCCCGACGGGGTGCCGGCCTGGCGCGAGCTGCTCAACACCGACGCCGAGTGCTACGGCGGCAGCGGCCTCGTCCACCCCGCCCCCGTCGCGGTACGGGACGGGGGGATCGCCCTCACCCTGCCGCCGCTGGCCACGGTGTGGCTGGCACCGTCGTCCGTGTGAACCAGCCCCGGCGGGGCATTCGGGTGCGTACCACCCGCCAGAGAGAGGCCGTACCCCGTGCGCACCGTCGGAGTGGAGGAAGAACTCCTCCTGGTCGACCCGGAGACCGGGGAGCCCCGGGCCCTGTCCGCCGCCGTCCTCGCCCGCGCCTCCCGGCGCGGGGCAGAGGAAGACGTCTTCGAGAGGGAACTGCACAACCAGATGCTCGAGTTCAACACCCACCCGCAGTCGGGCATGGGTGAACTCGGCGCGGAGATCGTCCGCATACGCGGGGAGGCGGCCCGGCACGCACGGGAGACCGGGTGCGCGGTCGCCGCGCTCGCCACCTCGCCGTTGCCGGTGCGCCCGTCCGTCGGTATGAACCGGCGCTACCAGTGGATGGCGGAGCAGTACGGCATCGCGACACAGGAACAGATGGTGTGCGGCTGCCATGTCCATGTGTCCGTCGAATCGGACGAGGAGGGCGTCGCGGTCGTCGACCGGATCCGGCCCTGGCTGGCCGTGCTGACGGCGCTGAGCGCCAACTCGCCCTTCTGGCAGGGCCGGGAGACGGACTACAGCAGCTATCGCAGCCGGGTGTGGCAGCGCTGGCCGTCGGCCGGGCCGACCGAACTGTTCGGGTCGGCGGACCGGTACCACCGGCGGGTGGCGGACATGGTGGCCACCGGCACGATCCTCGACGAGGGCATGGTCTACTTCGACGCCCGGCTGTCGGCGCGCTATCCGACGGTGGAGGTGCGGGTGGCGGACGTCTGTCTGCACGCGGACACCGCCGTGCTGATCGCGACGCTGGTGCGGGGGCTCGTCGAGACCGCCGCCCGGGACCGGGAGGCCGGCCGGGAGCCGCTGGACCACAGTGTGAGCCTGCTCCGGCTGGCCGGCTGGCGGGCCGCCCGCTCGGGCCTCACCGAGGAACTGCTGCACCCCGCGACCATGCGGCCGGCACCCGCCGAGACGGTCGTCAGGGCTCTGCTGGAGCATGTGGAGGACGCGCTGGCGGACAGCGGTGACCTGGAGCGCGCCCGTGCTTCCTGCGACAGGCTGCTGCGGCACGGCAACGGCTCCCGGATCCAGCGCGAGGTGTGGGAGCGCACCGGCAGTCTGCGCGAGGTGGTCACCACCTGCGTGCAGCACACCCAGGCCTGAGGTCGCCTCCCGGATACCGCCGCGGTCCCCGGTCGGAGCGCCGGAGCATCAGAACGTCAGAGCATCAGCACGATCGCGTACGCCAGGAAGAAGGCCGCGCACAGCACGACCAGGACGATGATCAGGGTGAGCGGGCCCTTGGCCCAGCCCTTGGACGGGTTGTGCGTCTCCCGAGGGCCGGCTCCGGGCATGCTGCTCTCCGCGGGCGGGGTCTCGCCCGGGGGGACGCCGCCGCCGGGTTCCAGACCGGTGGTGCGTTCGGGTTCGGGGTCGGGATTGACATGCTTCATGCTCTCCGAGTCCCCCCGGACCGCCGACTTCACCGGCGGTGGGCCGTCGGAAGTGACGGGGGCCCGGCAGGCCGAGATCATCAACGCGGATTACTTATTCGTTCCAGGCCACAACCGGTCCCACCTGGGCTAGATTCGGGCACCGTCGATAACAGTTCCCGTCGGCGGAGTCACAGCCCGTACACCTCAGGAGCAGCGCATGCGCGACTTCGCCCTCGCTCCCCCGGCCACCACGCCCCTGACCGGAGGCCTCGCCGACACCGTCTTCGAGACAGCCGCCCGCACTCCCACGCTCCCCGTGCTCGCCCGCCGTCCGGACGGCGCCGCCGCCGACTGGGAGGAGGTGACGGCCGTCGAGCTGCGGGACGAGGTGGTCGACCTGGCGAAGGGGTTCGTGGCCTCCGGGATCTCGCCCGGACACCGCGTCGCGATCATGGCGCGCACCCGGTACGAGTGGACGGTCCTGTGTCACGCGCTGTGGGCGGTGGGCGCCGAGGTCGTCCCGGTCTATCCGACGTCCTCGCGCGAGCAGGTCGAGTGGATCCTGCGGGACGCGAACTGTGTGGGCGTCGTAGTCGAGGACGAACAGAGCGTCATGACCGTGGGATCGGTGTGCGCGGCCCTGCCCTCACTGCGGAGCGTCTGGCAGTTGGACGCCGGGGCGTTCGAACAACTCACGCAGCGCGGAGAGTTGGTGCCGATCACCACCGTGGACTCGCTGCGCCGGATCGTGCTGCCCGACTCCACCGCCGTGATCGCCTACACCTCCGGGACCTCGGGCCGGCCGCTGGGCTGCGCGCTGAGCCACCGCAGCCTGGCCAGCCCCTGCGACACGCTGCTGGCCGGCTGGGGGCACACGGCCGCGCCCGTCGGCCGGCAGCCGAGCGTCCTCGCCTTCCTGCCGTTCTCCCACGTGTACGGGCTGATGATCCAGGGCCTGTGTCTGCGCGGCGGCATCCTGATGGGCCACGAACCCGACATCGGCGCGGAGGCGCTCGCCGAGTCGCTGCGGACCTTCCGTCCGACGTATCTGTACGCGGTGCCGTCGGTGTTCGAGAAGATCTACAAGAACTTCCTGCGGGCGGCCCAGGAGGCCGGCCGTGGCGCCCTGTTCGAGCGGGCGGCGGAGACGGCCCGGGACTTCGCGGCCGCCGTCGAACGGCAGCGGCTGGGCCGCGGCTCGGGGCCCGGTTTCGACCTGCGGCTCCAGCACGCCCTGTTCGAACGGACGGTGTACCGCAGACTCCGGGCGGCGCTCGGCGGCCGCGTCCACCGCGCCACCTCGGGCGGCTCCCCGCTCCACCGCGATCTGTCCCTCTTCTTCGAGGGCATCGGCATCTATGTGCACGACGGGTACGGCCTGACCGAGACCAGCGGCGGGATCACGATGCAGCCGCTCGGCCGGGAGAAGTCGGGCACCGTCGGGCAGGCCCTGCCGGGCGTCGACATCCGGGTGGCGGACGACGGGGAGATCCTGGTGCGCGGCCCGTCGGTGTTCCAGGGCTATGTCAACGACGACGCCGCGACGCGGGCCGCGCTGTGGGGTGGCTGGCTGGCCACGGGTGACCTCGGGTTCCTGGACTCCGACGGCTACCTCACGATCACCGGCCGCAAGAAGGACGTCATCATCACCAGCAGCGGCAAGAGTGTGGCGCCGGCCTCGCTGGAGCAGCGGTTGCGGATGCATCCGCTCGTCCACCAGGCCGTGGTCGTGGGTGACAACCGGCCGTGCGTGGGCGCGCTGATCACCCTGGACCCCGACTTCCTGGCGCACTGGCGCGGGAACCTGATGCTGCACGGCGACACCCAGAGCCGGGAGGCGCGCGAGGAGAACGCCCTGCGCGAGGAGGTCGGCCGGGCGGTGGCCGCCGCCAACAGCACGGTGTCCCGCTCGGAGTCGATCCGTGCCTTCCGCATCCTGCCGCAGGCGTTCGACCAGACCAACGGCCTGCTGACGCCCTCGATGAAGCTGCGCCGCGACTCGATCGTGGCGCACTACGCGACGGAGATCGAGGCGATGTACCAGGCCCGGGCGCGGCTGCCCCGGCAGAGCGCACCGGAGGAGGTGCTGGGCTGGGACGACGCCGACGACGTGTTCCGGTGATCCGGACGGCGGTGGACACGGGCCCGGACACGCTGCGTGGCCGGAGAGCCGGCGACCGTGTTCCGCCGCGACCATATGCCGTCGGATGACGGACGCGTAGCCTGGCAGCCCTCGGGAACCCTGTAGGGGCGACGCCAGAGAGCCGTACGAGAAAGGACGACGGTCCCGGAGACTCAGGGACCGCACTGACGACATGGCAACCGAGCCGCGTGGAAACGACGCACTGTCCTCCTGGGCGATTCCCAGCCGTACAGCCCGCTTCGAGGGCGAACCCCAGGACGTGACGGGTGCACGGCTGGCCACGGAGGAGTTCCTCCACGAGCTGGCCGGCACCGTGCCTCCCACGGCACCGGAGTGCTGGCACGACATCGTGCTGATCGTGACGGAGCTGGCGGCGAACGCCGTCCAGTACGCGCCGGGCCCCTTCGAGCTGTGCCTGCGCCCCACCTTCGACGGGGTGCACGTGACGGTGCACGACACCAACAGCACTCCGCCGTCCCCCCGGCCGTTCCACCCCGACAGCGGGGGCGGGGGCATCGGCTGGTATCTGGTGCACACCCTGTGCAGCCAGGTCAGCGTGGTGCCGAACGAGGCCGGCCGGGGCGAGGGGAAGGACGTGCACGTCTTCCTGCCCTGGTGAATGCGGCGGGAGCGGCAGGGCGGGAGCGGAGAGCCGGGAGGGCTGAGCCCGCGCCCGTCGCGTCAGGCCGGCCGGTCGGCGGGCCGGATCGGCACGAACACGCTGATCGTCTTCCCGCCGCCGTTCCGTTTCTCGATGACGATGTCCCGGGCCAGGCGGAGGACAAGCGGCCATCCGTAGCCGCCCACCCGGTGGCCGGCCGGGCGGGGGCCCGGTCCGACCACCGTGGCGGGCACGGCGTCGCTGTGATCGCTAACGGCCAGCCGGATCCCGTCCCGCACCGGCGTCATCTCGAACCCGGTCAGTCCGCCGCCGTGCCGGAGGGCGTTGGCCACCAGCTCCGACACGACCAGCAGCAGGTCGATGACGTCCTCCTCGCGCGCCGGCCGGGTGGACAGGTTCCACCGGGCGTCCACCGCCGCGCGTGCGTGGGCCCGAGCCGCCGCGGCGGTCTGCACCGGCGCCCCGGCCGTCCCCCGGGCGGGCACCGAGCGGGCGGGCGCGAGTCCCTCTTCCCTCATGCCGATGGCGTTCCCCGTGGTGTCAGCCGGCGGTAGTGGTCACCGACTGCGGTGAGGTACGCCGGGTCCGTCGTCTCGCTGTCGGTGCGGAAGCGGGGCGCGTCCTTGACCTCGTCCCCGGTGCACCTCAGGGTCACCTTGCGTTCCGTGTGGTCGACGCCCGTCACGACGCCCACCGGGACGACGGCGCTCCTGCCGAACAGCCACACGCCCGTGTCGACGACCAGGTGCCGCATGCCGAGCGGGTCGGCCTCCCGTTCCACATGACCGAGGGTGCCGTCGGCCGTCATGACGGCGTAGTCGGTCAGGTCCTGTCCTTCGGCGTATCCACTGTCCGGCGTGTACGACCAGATTCCGTCGATGGTCACACTGCTCCCTTCTCGCGCTCCACAGCTGCCATTACCCGCCTGTGGCGCCCGCATTCGGGGCATGTCTGTCCGTTCCTGACCGAAGAGAGTGGGTATCAGCACCTGTTGGAAAAGTCTGTGCGGAACAACAGGCATGAGATCCGGAACCCGGGGCAGACGGACTCCGTCATCGACCGGCTCGACGAACGGAGTGAGCGGCATGAATGCCGTGACGGCACACGCAACGACGGCCACGGCAGCGCGGGCGGGCACGGAGAGCCCGCGAGGAGGGGTTCCGCTCATCGAGATGCCCACCCAGGTGAGCCCGAAGGACGCGCGGGAGCTCTCGCGCCGCTTCTTCGACCGGCTGGCCGTCGTGGAGGAGGGCACCCACGAGTACCAGTACGTCCGCAACACCCTGATCGAGATGAACCTGTCCCTGGTGCGGTACGCGGCCTCCCGCTTCCGCGGCCGGGGCGACTCGATGGAGGACATCGTCCAGGTCGGCACGATCGGGCTGATCAAGGCCATCGACCGGTTCGAGCTGACCCGCGAGGTCGAGTTCACCTCGTTCGCCATTCCGTACATCGTCGGCGAGATCAAGCGGTTCTTCCGGGACACGAGCTGGGCCGTGCACGTGCCGCGCAGGCTCCAGGAGGCACGGGTCGAACTGGCCAAGGCCACCGAGGAGTTGCAGACGCGGCTCGGCCGGATGCCTACGACCCGTGAGCTCTCGCAGCTGATGTCCCTGTCGGAGGAGGAGGTCATCGAGGCGCGCAAGGCGTCCAACGGCTACACCTCCGCCTCCCTCGACGCGGCCCTCACCTCCGACGGCGGCGCGGACGGCGAGTCCGTGCTGGCCGACTTCCTCGGCGCCGAGGAGCCGGCGCTGGAACTGGTGGAGGACTTCCACTCGCTGGCGCCGCTGATCGCCGAACTCGGTGAACGGGAGCGCCGGATCATCCACATGCGGTTCGTCGAGGAGCGGACGCAGGCGGAGATCGGCAGGGAGCTCGGCATCTCCCAGATGCATGTGTCGCGACTGATCAGCCGCATGGTGCAGCGGCTGCGGACCGGCCTGCTGGGGGCCGAGATCGCCTGACCCCAGAACTCCGGTCGTGACTTTGCCCGGGACGGCTTCCGCCGTCCCGGGCAAAGGTGTGCGTGTACCCCGCTTCCGCTCGTGTATGCATGGTGCCCGTCGTCTGGAATTCCTGTGTGCGCAAAGTGAGCGATGCTTTGTTTCGCCGCGCTCCGGTGGGTTAGCCTGCGGCGGATTTCCCTCATCGCGCGCATCCGTGAACTGCGGAAATCCACGTACGACATGCGGGGCCGTCCACCCGGGCGGCCCGGTTCCGAGTCCCCGCCCGGGGGCTCCTGGGGAGCGGAACGAGGGTAGGCATGACCAGCAACGCGACCGAGTCCTTGGACACGGTTCCCGGCGACCACGAGCTCAGGCAGCTCCTGGCAGGCCTGACGGCCGTACGGGACGGGGACTTCGGCACCCGGTTGCCCACCGACGGGGACGGTCTGCTGGGTGATATCGCCACCGTCTTCAACGGCATGGTCGATCAGCTGTCCGTCTTCACCTCCGAGGTCACCCGGGTGGCCCGGGAGGTGGGCACCGAGGGGACCCTGGGCGGCCAGGCGGAGGTGCCCGGGGTCTCCGGGACCTGGGCCGACCTGACCGACTCCGTGAACGCCATGGCGGGCAACCTGACGACCCAGGTGCGGGACATCGCCCAGGTGGCGACCGCGGTCGCCAAGGGCGACCTGTCGCAGAAGATCGACGTGCCGGCCCGGGGCGAGATCCTTCAGCTGAAGGAGACCGTCAACACGATGGTCGACCAGCTGTCCGCCTTCGCCGACGAGGTCACCCGCGTCGCCCGCGAGGTCGGCACCGAAGGACGCCTCGGCGGCCAGGCCCAGGTGCCCGGGGTCGCCGGGGTGTGGCGGGACCTCACCGATTCGGTCAACTTCATGGCCGGCAACCTCACCAACCAGGTCCGCAACGTCGCCCAGGTGGCGACCGCGGTGGCCAAGGGCGACCTCTCCCAGAAGATCACCGTCGACGCCCGCGGCGAGATCCTCGAACTCAAGAACACCATCAACACGATGGTCGACCAGCTCTCCGCCTTCGCCGACGAGGTCACCCGCGTCGCCCGCGAGGTCGGCACGGCGGGCAACCTGGGCGGCCAGGCCACGGTCCGCGGGGTGTCGGGCACCTGGAAGGACCTCACCGACAACGTCAACGTCATGGCGTCGAACCTGACGGGCCAGGTGCGCTCCATCGCCCAGGTCGCCACAGCCGTGGCCCGGGGCGACCTCTCGCAGAAGATCACCGTCGAGGCCAAGGGCGAGGTCGCCGCGCTGGCGGACGTCATCAACACGATGGTGGACACCCTGTCCGCGTTCGCCGACGAGGTGACCCGGGTGGCCCGCGAGGTCGGTACCGAGGGCCGGCTCGGCGGTCAGGCGCAGGTGCCGAACGTGGCAGGCACCTGGAAGGACCTCACCGACAACGTCAACTCGATGGCCAACAACCTCACCGGCCAGGTCCGCAACATCGCGCTGGTGACCACGGCGGTGGCCAAGGGCGACCTGTCGAAGAAGATCGACGTGGACGCCCGGGGCGAGATCCTCGAACTCAAGACGACCATCAACACGATGGTCGACCAGCTCTCCGCCTTCGCCGACGAGGTCACCCGCGTCGCCCGCGAGGTCGGCACCGAGGGGCGCCTCGGCGGCCAGGCCGAGGTGGAGGGTGTCTCGGGCACCTGGAAGCGCCTCACGGAGAACGTCAACGAGCTGGCCGGGAACCTGACCCGGCAGGTGCGCGCGATCGCGGGGGTCACGAGCGCCGTCGCGGAGGGTGATCTGACCCGGTCGATCACCGTGGTCGCCTCCGGCGAGGTCGCCGAGCTCAAGGACAACATCAACTCGATGGTGGAGTCCCTGCGCGAGACCACCCGGGCCAACCAGGAGCAGGACTGGCTCAAGACCAACCTGGCGCGTATCTCCGGTCTCATGCAGGGCCACCGCGACCTGTCCGTGGTCGCCGAACTGATCATGGACGAGCTGGTGCCGCTGGTATCGGCCCAGTTCGGCGCCTTCCACCTCGCTGAGGACGGCGAGCACGGCCCGGAGCTGCGGCTCGTGGGTGCCTACGGCTACCCCGCCGACGACGACCGACCCGCCCGTATCCCGTTCGGCCGCTCGCTGGTCGGCCAGGCCGCGCGCAGCCGCCGGACGATCATCGTCGACGAGCTGCCGGCCGGTTACGTCACCATCTCCTCGGGGCTCGGTCAGGTGGAGCCCAGCGCCCTGGTGCTGCTGCCCATCGTCTTCGAGGGGTCGGTGCTCGGCGTGATCGAACTGGCGTCGGTGGGCGCGTTCACGCAGATCCACCGGGACTTCCTGGAACAGCTGAGGGTGACCATCGGCGTCAACGTCAACACCATCGTGGCGAACGCCCGCACGGACGAGCTGCTCGACGAGTCCCAGCGGCTGACCGCCGAACTCCAGGCCCGGTCCGCCGAGTTGCAGTCCCAGCAGGAGGAGCTCCAGCACTCCAACGCCGAACTGGAGGAGAAGGCCTCGCTGCTGGTGGCGCAGAACCGTGACATCGAGGCGAAGAACCTCCAGATCGAGCAGGCCCGGCAGGAGCTGGAGGCGCGGGCCCAGCAGCTGTCCCTGGCGTCGAAGTACAAGTCGGAGTTCCTGGCGAACATGAGCCACGAGCTGCGCACCCCGCTCAACAGCCTGCTGATCCTGGCCCAGCTGCTGGCCCAGAACCCCTCGCGCAACCTCACTCCGAAGCAGGTCGAGTACGCCGGCATCATCCACTCGGCCGGTTCGGACCTGCTCCAGCTGATCAACGACATCCTGGACCTGTCGAAGGTCGAGGCCGGCAAGATGGACGTCTCGCCGGAGCAGGTGTCGCTGCGGCAGCTCATCGAGTACGTCGAGGCGACCTTCCGCCCCATGACGACGCAGAAGAGTCTCGAGTTCACGGTGAGCACGGCCACCGGCGCCCCCGCCGACCTGCTCACCGACGACTCCCGGCTGCGCCAGGTGCTGCGCAACCTGCTGTCCAACGCGGTGAAGTTCACCGAGCAGGGCAGTGTCGAGCTGCGCATCGAGCCGGCCTCCGACGAGGAGGTGCCGAGCAGCGTGGTCCGCGGCAGCACCGTGGTGGCGTTCCGGGTCAAGGACACCGGCATCGGCATCCCGGAGCAGCAGCTGGAGACCATTTTCGGGGCCTTCCAGCAGGCGGACGGCACCACCAGCCGCAAGTACGGCGGCACGGGCCTGGGGCTGTCCATCACCCGGGAGATCGCGCATCTGCTCGGCGGCGCGGTCACCGTGGACAGCACACCGGGTCGGGGCAGCACCTTCACGCTCTACCTGCCGGTCGCGCGGCGGGACTTCCAGGAGGTCGTCGAGGGTGTCCGGCCGGTGGAGCGCGCCCTCGCCGGGCCGCCCGCGGCGATCCCCCTCGGCTCCCCCGGTACGCCCGCGGCCACCGGAGCGGCCCGGCGGCCGCGTCGGCTGCTGGTGGTGGAGGAGCGGCCCCGCGGGCTGCTGACCCTGGTCGCCGAGAGCGTCGTGGCGGACATGGCGCGCGGCCGGGAGGACGGCACGTCGGCGGCGCCGGTCGACATCGTCACCGCCGTCGGGGCGCACGAGGCCGCGGGCGCGCTGGCCGCCGAGCCCTGCCACTGCGTCGTCCTGGAACTGGGCATGCCCGACGCGGAGGCCTCCCGGTTCCTCGAGGCCCTCCACGACGACTCGGTGCTGACCGGCGTTCCGGTGCTCGTGCACAGCGGGCACCGCGCGGACCTGGCCCAGGAGGAGAGCCTCCAGTCCCGGGCGGCCGGCAAGCCGATGGAGTTCCTGTCCAGCCTGGACGAGCTGCGCGAGCGCATCACTTTGCATCTCTCCGCCGAACAGCCGGGGGACGTGCTCGCCCTGGTCCGTCCGGACGAGCCGCAGCACGTGGCGCCGCACCTGCCGGACGACGCCGTCGTGGGCCGGACGGTCCTGGTCGTCGACGACGACGCGCGCAACCTGTTCGCGCTCAGCGGGATCCTGGAACTGCACGGCATCCGCGTCCTGCACGCGGAGAACGGGCGCGAGGGGATCGACACACTGCGCAACAACCCGGACATCGCGCTGGTCCTGATGGACGTGATGATGCCCGAGATGGACGGGTACACCGCAACGGCCGAGATCCGCCGCATGTCCGAGTACGCCGACCTGCCCATCGTCGCGGTGACCGCGAAGGCCATGCCCGGGGACCGGGAGAAGAGCCTCGACTCGGGGGCCAGCGACTACGTCACCAAGCCCGTCGACACCCATGACCTCATGGCCTGCGTCCGACGCTGGCTGACCGTCTGAGGACGTCCGCCCCGCCCGAGCCACCAGGCGTCCCAGCCGAGGAGTCCGCACACCGTGAGCATCCCCGCACAGCCCACCAAACCCGGCGAGGGCCGGGCGCTGCCCGTACCGGCCGCGGAGCAGCCCGGCCCCGAGGGGGGCGCGAGCCCGCCGGAGCCGGAGGGCACCGCCACGCCCTCGTCGGTGGGCCGGCTCGCCGCCACCGTGGACCGGCTGCGCCGGGAGGTCCTGGAGGCCCAGGCGGAGGCCGACGGGCGCGCCCTGGTCGAACTCGCCAAGGGCATCCTGGTGGAGCGCCTCGGCTGTGGTCCGAGCGAGGCGGCACAGCAGCTGTCCGTGCTGGCCGATCAGTCCGGCCTGAGTCCGCTGGAGTTCGCGGTGGACGTCATCAACCAGGCCGCCAAGGACCGCGTGTCGGAGGTGACTCAGGCGTTCCTGGCGGCGGTCGGAAGGCCGGAGGGTCCCGCGGAGCAGTCGGCGGCCGTGCGGTTGCGGGCCGCCGAGAGCGGGGCGCTGGCGGCGGCGCACGACACCCAGGCCGTCGCCGACTCCCTGCTCCAGCACGCGCTGGGCCCGCTGGGCGCGGTCGCCGTGGCGATCTGGGCGGCGGGCTCGGACGGTTCGCTGACCCTCGCCGGCAGCGCGGGGTTCTCTCCCGGCGAGGCCGAGCGCTGGCGGTACGTGCCGCCGGACGTGGCCACGGTGGCCCGCAGCGGCCTCACCGAGGGGGCGACCCAGTGGATCGAGTCGCTGGCCCGGACCGGGCTGCCCACCATCGGCCGCCATCTGCACCCGGACGGCGGCCGGGCGGCCGTGCCCGCCGGCAGCGCCGGACGCGTGGACGGGATCCTGGAGATCGCCTGGCCGGCGCCGCTGGACCGGCAGCCGCCCCAGGTGGTGCGCCAGGTGGAGGCCCTGGCGGACCTGTGCGCCCACACGCTCCAGACGTACGCGCATGTCCGGGGCCCCGACCAGGATCCGCTCGTCCGGCCGGACACGGCGGAGCTGATGGACCTGACGGACGGGCTGCACGACCCGGCCCTGGTCCTGGTGCCGCACGTCGACGCGGCGGGAAAGCTGGTGGACTTCCGCATCCAGCACGTCAACGACCGCTTCCTCGACCCCGCGGGCCGGCCCCGCGCCGTGGTCAACGGGGCCCTGCTGCTCGAGGCCTATCCGATGGCCGCCGGCGGCGGCGGTGACCTGTTCCAGCGGATCGAGCGCGTGCACGCCACCGGGGAGCCGTTCCGGGCGCGCCGGATGAGTCTGACCGCGCTGGTCGGCGAGGTGCCGCTGGCCGCGGTCGCGGACCTCAGCATCAGCCGGCACGGCAACTGCGTGCTGCTGATCTGGCGGATCGAGGACGAGACGGCGCGCCTGGCCAGCCTCCTGCAGAACGCCCAGCGGCTCGGCCGCATCGGCGGTTTCGAGGAGGACCTGCTCACCGGCGAGACCACCTGGAACGGACAGCTGTTCACCCTGTACGGGCGGCCCGAGTCGAGCCCGCCGGTGCCGCTGGAGGACCTGGCCGCGCACACCCATCCCGATGACGCGGTCGTCGTCGGCCGGCTGCTGCGCACGCTGCTGCACGGCCGCCGTCCGGCTTCCGCCGCCTTCCGGCTCCAGCGGCCGGACGGGGTGACCCGGTACATGCGGATCGTCGCCGAGCCGGTGCTCGACACCGACGAACGGCTGGTCGCCGTGCGCGGCGCGTACCAGGACATCTCCGCGCAGCACTGGACGGAGGTGGCGCTCGCCGCCACCCGCGACCAGCTCGCGCAGAGCGAGCAGCACGCCAGCGAGCGCAGCCGGCTGGCCCTCCAGCTCCAGCACGCCATCATGCCGCCCACCCGGGCGCCCCTGGAGGCGCCCGGGCTCCAGGTGGCGGTCCGCTACCGGCCCGCCGAGGAGGAGCACCTGGTGGGGGGCGACTGGTACGACGCCGTCGTGCTGCCCTCCGGGCTGGTGATGTTGTGCGTGGGCGACGTGGCCGGGCACGGCATCGAGGCGGCGACCAGCATGGTGGTCCTGCGCAACGCGCTGCGCGGGCTGGCGGTGACCGGGGCGGGACCCGGTCAGCTGCTGTCCTGGCTCAACATCGTCGCCCACCATCTGACCGGTTCGATCACGGCGACGGCCGTGTGCGGCCTGTACGACCCCTCCCGGCACACCCTGCGCTGGGCGCGGGCGGGCCATCTGCCGCCGGTGCTGGTGCGGGACGCCCAGGCGGCGCCGCTGCCGCTGCTGAAGGGGATGCTGCTGGGCGCCGTACCGGACACGGTGTACGAGGAGGAGGAGGTCCAGCTGGCGGCCGACGACACCCTGCTGATGTACACCGACGGCCTGATCGAGCGGCGTGACCGGTCCGTGGAGGAGTCGCTGACCCAGTTGCTGGTGCAGGCCCGCACGGTGCCGCCGACGCTGGACCAGCAGCTGGACCGGCTGCTCACCTACAGCAGGTCCGACACGGACGACGACACCTGCATCGTGGGCATCCGGCTGCGCTAGGCGGCCGTCCCGTGACGGTCTTGCGGCGCGTGTGCATGGTGGGGAGGTTCGGGGGTATCCGCCTCTGCGCGACACCAGGTCGGGGATCCGCAGACGGAAGGGCAGGACACACGGCACATGACGACCGTCCCGTGCGGCCTCCCGCGCGTCCTCGCCGGCCGTCGCCGCGCATCGACGTCGCCCACCGGGGTAGACGCTCCCGACCGTCAGCTTTCGGAGGTACGTGTGTCCATTGCCCAGAACCCCCTGTCCGTCGAGGTCACCCTGCCTCGTGAGGACGTCGCCCTGGTCACGGTCGAAGGCCATCTCGACCTCGACACGGCGACCGATCTGCAGGCCCATCTGGCCAATCAGCTGCACCACGGCCGACGGCATTTCCTCCTCGACCTCTCGGCGGTTCCGTTCATGGACTCGTCCGGCATGAACATCATCCTGCGGGTGTACCAGGAGGCCCGGGGGCTGCCGGGGAGCGTGCACGTGATCGCTCCCACACCGGCCGTGCGCCGGGTCCTGGACCTCACCGGGGTCAGCCTCACGGTGCCCATATCGGAGAACGTCGACGAGGCTCTGGAGCTCGTCGACCGGCAGCAGCTCCCGGACGGCCCGCAGGACTGACCGGGACCTGACGGCGGCCGTCCGACGGGCACGGAGAACGCGCGGAAACGGCCGACTACTGTCCAATACTTGCCATTTGACAACTGTGTACGTAAGGCAACAGAGTGAGCGGGACTGTGCTGCGGGAGGGAAGACGGATGTGCCTACGGACGAACCCGATCACCCGGGGAAACCGTCAGGCGGTACGGACGTCGGTGGCGTCGGAGTCGTGGATCTGCTCGGCCGCCGCCGCACAGAACGCCTCCAGCCCTCTCAGCAACGCGGCGCGCTGCACGGCGGGCATCTGCTCCAGCACACTCTCCAGCGCGGCCTCACGACGTGATCTGAGGTCGGTGAGGAAGGCACTCCCCCGACGGCTCAGAAAGAGCTCCAGCTCCCGTCGGCTCTCGGCGGCGACCCTGCGCTCGACGAAGCCGACGGCCTGGAGGCGGTCGCACAGGCGGCTGGTGGACGGCGGAGTGGACCCGAGGAACTCGGCGAGGGTGCGCAGGTTGATGCCCTCGTGGTGCTCCAGGATGAACAGCACGCGCAACTGGGAGGCGGAGACCGGCGCCGTCGAGGCACGGCCCCAGAGGACTTCCAAGAGCTCCGCCGCCTCTGAGGTCACACGCGCCACCTGGAGCGGCTGCGGACGCGAGGAGGGGGACATCACGGTCACACTCTCGCAGGCTTCTCGACGGCTGTCAGCCCACCCCCGCCGCCGGGGGCGCCACGGACACGACGCCACGACGTCCCGGGGAACGCTGTGAGCGACCAGGTGAACAGACTCGTCGCCGCCGGGCGTGCCCTGCGCTCCGCGGCCCCGCACCTGCTGCCCGGCGCCCTGAGCCAGGTGCTGCGCACCCGGTACGCGGCGGAGGCCGTGGAGCTGCGGCTGGCCGACTACGGGCTGACGGTACTGCTGCCCGTGCCGCCCGCGCCGAGCGGCACGGAGTCGGCGCCCGTGCAGGGCAGTGCGCCGGGGCGGGCCTTCGGGTCGCAGCAGCCGTACGTCGAGGAGCCGGCCGACGGCCGGGTGCGGGCGCATCTGCCCGTGACCGTGCGCGGCGACCGGCTGGGCGTGCTGTCCCTGACGCTGCCCGCGCGCAGCCGGGAGTCGCTCGCCGAACTCACCGAGCTGGCCGAGCTCCTGGGGCACGAGCTGGTGGTGGCCCAGCGCGACACCGACCTCTACGCGCGGGCCCGGCGCAGGGAACGGCTGACACTGGCGGCGGAGATGCAGTGGCAGCTCCTCCCGGCCCGCTCGTGTGCCCGGGAGGAGTACGCCCTGGGTGCCCAGCTCGAGCCCGCCTACGCCATCTTCGGCGACAACTTCGACTGGGAGGCGTCCACCGACCATCTGCTGGTCTACGTCACCAACGGGATGGGCGAGGGCATCGAGGCCTCCCTGCTGACCAGCCTCGGCATCAACGCGCTGCGCAACGCGCGCCGCGCCGGCATCCCGATCGAGGAGCAGGCGGCCCTGGCCGACCAGGCACTGTACGCCCACTACCGGGGCGAGGCGCACCTGTCGGTCCTGCTGGTGGACATCGAGCTGTCCACGGGGCGGATGCGGGTCGTCGACGCGGGCTCCCCGCAACTGCTGCTCCTGCGCGACCGGGTGCTGTCCCTCGTGGACCTCGACGCGCAGCTGCCGCTGGGCATGTTCGAGGAGACCGACTACGTCCCCCAGGAGCTGACCCTGCTGCCCGGCGACCGGCTGCTCTTCGTCAGCGACGGCGTCCACGGGGTCGCGGCGCCGGGCGGCGAGTCGTACGGCGAGCACGCCCTCGCGCGAGCGCTCGGCAACGCCTCCCTGCTGCCGGCGGCGGACGTCCCGGCCGTGGTGCTGCGCGGGCTGACCAGGCACCGGGGAAGGTCCGAGCCGGACGACGACGCACTGGTCGTGTGTCTCGACTGGTTCGGGAAACGGCCCGCGTCGTAGCCCGCCGCCCACCGCCCGCCCCCGGCGGGCCCGGGGTGGCGACACAGAAGCCGACCAGAACTAGGAGAGAACCACGTGCCGGAGCACGAAACGGCCGCAGAGGACACCACACCGGCGAGCGACGTCGGGAGGTTCCTGCACCGCCGCCGTGAGCAGATCGCCCAGCGCTGGGCCGACGAACCCCTGTTCCGCACGGTGTTCACCGTCTCGCGGGACGAAGCGGTGGAGGCGGGCCGGGTCGTCGTCGACGCGCTCGCCCAGGTCGCCGAGACCGGCCGGGTGGCCGACACGGACGCGGCCGGATTCACCGCGGTCCGCGAGCAGCTGGCCGGCATGGTGGCCTCCCGCGCCCGCTTCGGGCTCACCTCCGGCCAGGTGTCCACCGAGGTCGACGGCCTCCGCCCGCCCGCTGTGAATCTGCTGGTGGCCGATCTGCCCGAGGCGACGCCCGAGCACCTCAGGGAGTGCACGACCCTGCTGACCGTGCTCATGGGCACCCTGCGGCTGGTGGTCCTGGAGACCTCGCTGAGCGAGGGCCAGGCGCTCATCGACCGGCAACAGGTGGAGCTGCTGGAGGCCGCCACACCCGTCATCCGGCTGTGGGACGGCATCGTCGCCGTGCCGCTCATCGGCACGCTCGACAGCGCCCGCAGCCAGGTGGTCATGGAGACGCTGCTGACGGCGGTCGTCGACCAGCAGGCCCGCTTCGCGATCCTGGACATCACCGGGGTGCCGATGGTCGACTCGCTGGTGGCGCAGCACCTGATGAAGACCGTCGCGGCCGTCCGGCTGATGGGCGCGGAGTGCGTCGTCTCCGGTATTCGGCCCGCCATCGCGCAGACCATCGTGCACCTCGGCCTGGACCTGGGCACCGTGGTGACCCGGTCGAGCCTCGCCGACGCCCTGGGGTACGCCCTGCACCGGCTGGGCGCCGACATCGTGCTCGCGACGCCCGGCGGTGCGGGTCCCCGGTGAACCACGACCTCTCCCTCCCGGGCACGGCCCATGTGCCGGTGCTCCGGCTCGGCGACGTCCTGCTGATCACCCTCCAGGGCGACCTGCACGACGGTACGGCCGAGCAGCTCCAGCAGGACATCGCCGAGCAGATCGTCCGCAACCGGGTGACCGGTGTGGTCATCGACATCTCCGGGGTGGAGATCGTCGACTCCTTCCTGGGACGTGTCCTGGCCGAGATCGCGGCGAGCTCCCGGCTGCTGGCCGCGCGGACCGTGGTGGCCGGCATGCGCCCCGCGGTGGCGATCACGCTGGTGGAGCTGGGGCTCTCGCTCCCCGGCCTGCGGACCGCGCTCAACACCGAGGCGGCCCTCGAACTGCTCGCCATGACGGCCCCGGGCGGCCCGCACCGGGAGCCTCGGTGAGCGGGACGGTAGCGGGCGTCGAAGCCCGCCTGCCGATCCGCTCGGACCGGGACCTGGTGTGGGTGCGGCAGCACGTGCGCCAGGCCGCCGCGGCGCTCGGCTTCGGCCTGGTGGACCAGACCAAGCTGGTCACCGCGGCCAGCGAACTGGCCCGCAACACCCTCGTGTACGGCGGCGGCGGTGAGATGGCCGCGGAGCCCGTGGGCGACGGGCGGATCCCGGGGCTGCGGCTGACGTTCAGCGACCGGGGGCCGGGCATCGCCGACCCGGAGCGGGCGCTGAGCGACGGCTACACCTCCGGCGGCGGGCTGGGACTCGGCCTGGGCGGGGCGCGTCGTCTGGTGCACGAGTTCTCACTCGACAGCACGCCCGGCGTCGGCACCACGGTCACGGTGACCTCCTGGACGGCCCGCCCGCCGCGGCAGCGTGAGGAGCCACGATGACGCAGGTGTGGGACGTCCCGGTGCACGACTCGACGCGGGTGCGCGACGCCCGGGTGGCCGCGGAGGGCGCGGCGGCGCTGGCGGGCCTGGACCGGTCGCGTACCGCCGACGCCGTCCTCGTGGCGACCGAGCTGGCGACGAACCTGCTCAAACACGCGCGCGGCGGACAGCTCCTCGTGGAGGCGGTCACCCCGCCGGGCGGACGGCCGGGTGGCCTCGTCGTGCAGGTCGTCGCCGTCGACCACGGGCCGGGCATGTCCGACGTCCCCACCGCCCTGGGCGACGGGTTCTCCACGGCGGGCTCACTGGGCGCCGGCCTGGGCACCTGCCGGCGGCTCGCCGACGACTTCGACCTGCACAGTGTCCCGGGCCGCGGGACGGTCGCGCTGGCCCGGATCGGCGGCCCGGCCCGCACCCGCGGCCGCCGTGAGCCGGTTCCCGGACAGGCCGGGGCAGCAGCGCCGGACGACACCTCCGCCGCGTCCGCCCCGTTCTCCGCGCGGGTCGGTGGCGTCAACATCCCCTTCCGGGGCGCCGCGTGTTCCGGGGACGCCTGGACCTGCGTCCGTGACGGCGACCGGCTGACCCTGATGCTGGCCGACGGGCTGGGCCACGGCCCCGAGGCGGCCCGCGCCTCGACCACGGCCGTCCACGAGGTACAGCGCTCGCCCCACCTGCCGCCGGCCGAACTGCTGGGCCGGCTCGACACCGCGCTGCGTGGTACGAGGGGCGCGGCGGTCGCGGTGGCCCGGCTCGACCTGCGGTCCGGACGGCTGCTGTTCGCCGGCGTCGGCAATGTGGGGGCGCGGCTGCGTGAGGGCGGCTCCTGGCGCCCTCTGCTGTCCCGGCCCGGGATAGTCGGCGCGCACCGGCCCACGCGCCTGCCCGAGACCGAGGCGGTCTGGGCCCCCGACCGTCTGCTCGTCCTGCACAGCGACGGGCTGCCCAGCCGCTGGGCGCCGCCGGTCGACCCCCGCCTGCTGTCCTGCGACCCCGCCGTCACCGCCGCCGTGACGGTCCGCGACGCCGGTAGTTCCGCCCGCCCGGTGCGTGACGACACCGCCGTGGCCGTCCTGTCCCCGACGCCGCCGGATGGTCCATGAATCACACCTGGCCGATCAGCACCGTCGGCGACGCGGCCCGCGCGCGGATCACCACCGCGCGGGTGGCCGCCGCGTACGGTGTACCGCCGCTCGAACGCACCCGGATGGCCGCCGCCCTCGGCGCGCGGCTGCGCCAGTGTCTGTCCAAGGGCGGCAGCTGGCGGTTCGTCCTGACGGTGGCGAGGGGCTCGCTGACGGTCGAGGTCTCCCCCTCCCCCGCCGACGGCGAGCGCCCGTGGTGCGTCACGGCTGCCTGCCCGGAGCCGGCCGCGGACCCTGTCCGCGACGCCGCCGCGGATGACGCGCCCGCCCTCGCGGAGGCCCTGCTCGGCGCCGACGAGGACACCGCCCTGGTGCTGGAGCGACTGGCCGAGCAGGAGGAGTTCGTCGCGTTCCACCGGGAGGAGCTGCACCAGACCAACCAGGGTGTGCTGGCGCTGCACGCCGAGCTGGACGCCTCGGGACGGGCGCAGCGCGAGGCCTTCGCGGCGGAGCGCGCCGCGCGCCGGGAGGCGGAGGACGCCCGGCGCAGGCTGACGTTCCTCGCCGACGCCAGCGCGACGCTGACGGCCTCCCTCAACCACGAGGAGATCGCCCGTCTGCTGCCCGAGCTGCTGGTGCCCGAGTACGCCCGCACGGCCGACGTCTGGCTCTTCGACGCCGAGGACGAGCGGGCGTCGTCCGTTCCGCGTGCGGCGGCCGCCGTGATCGCGGCCCGCACCGGACGGCCGCAGTACGCGGCCGCGCACCCCGGAGGGCTGCCCGGGGTGGACGACCAGCCGCCGTCGGCGCTGCACCCCGGCCGGTCCCTGCTGTGCGTGCCGCTGCCGACCCGCGGCGCGCCCCTGGGCGTCGTGACGCTGACCGCGCCCGGCGAGCGCTGGAACCCGGACGACGCCGTCATGCTCGTGGAACTCACCCGGCGGGCCGGCGGCGCGCTCGACAACGCCCGCCGTTTCGAGCACAACCGGGACATCGCCGAGACGCTCCAGCGCGCCCTGCTGACCGACCTGCCGGCCACCCCCGGGCTGCGGCTCGCGGCCCGCTACCTGCCGGCGACCTACGGGCTGAACGTCGGCGGCGACTGGTACGACGCGTTCCGGCAGCCCGACGGCAGCCTGATCACCGTCATCGGCGACGTGACGGGGCACGGGCTGCACGCGGCGGTGATGATGAGCCAGCTGCGGACCGCGCTGCGCGCCTACGCCGTGGACGGCGGCAGCCCGGGCAAGCTGCTGACCCGGCTGCACATGTTCCTGGAACATCTCCAGCCCGACCTGTACGCGACGGCCGTGATCGCCCGCTTCCGGCCCGGCGAGCCGGTGCTGACGTGGGCGGCGGCGGGCCATCCGCCGCCCGTGCTGCGCGGCCCGGACGGGCGGGTGCGCATCCTGGACGCCAAGCCAGGGGCGATGCTCGGCATCCCGCTGCACCAGGAGATCGCCGACCACACGGTCCCGTTGGACCCGGGGTCCACGCTGGCGCTCTACACCGACGGGCTGGTCGAGCGGCGGGCCCAGGGCATAGACCCGGGCATCGAGCGGCTGGCGACGGCGCTCGGCTCGTTCGGTGCCGAGGAGCTGGACGCGGACCTGGACGGTTCGGCGGAGCGCATCCTGGACCCGATGCTGAGCGACTCCGAGCGGGACGACGACGTCTGCCTGCTGCTGTGTCACGTGGGCAGTCCCGCGGGCGGCCCCCGCGGCGGCCGCCCGCGGTCCGGGTCCTGAGGAGCGGTCAGCCGTCGGCCGGGCCCTCGGATCCCCGGCCCGCCGTGTGCGCCCGGTGGAAACCGGAGAGCCCGTGTTCCAGTGCGGTGCGCTGGGCCGGGGTCATCGCCTCGAACACGGAGGCGAGGCGCCGTACGCGGCGCTCGGCGACGTCGTTGAGCAGGCGTTGTCCGTAGGCGCTCACGACGAGTTGCACCTCGCGCCGGTCACTGGGCTGCACGGTCCGCTCCAGCAGCCCGGCGGCCTCGAGCCGGTCGCAGAGACGGCTCGCGGTGGGCAGACCGACGCCCAGGTGCTCGGCCAGGGCCGTCATGTTGAGTTCCGGACGGCTCCTCACCGTCCGCAGCGCCAGCAACTGCCGGGCGGACAGCCGGGGTCTGGTCTCCTCCGCGGCCATGAGCCAGCAGGCCACCAGGCTCTCCACCGCTTCGGCGAGTTGCCCGGCCTGTGTCCGGCGACCGTCCCACCGGCCGTCGTCGGAGCCGTCCGCGCACCACACCGCCACTTATCCTCCGGCCTCCGCGATTGTCATGTACGACGGCCTACCCGAAGGCAACGGGCGTACACAGGCCCTGAGGGGGGTACGTCGGTGACCTCAGGAGAAACGTTCGTCTGCATGCCTCGCCCGGCTGGCGGAACCAGTCCGGGCGCGGTGGGATCGATGAGGTGCGAGACGCCCGCGGGCGGGGCACGCGCATGACGTCGGGCAGACCGCCTGGAGCCGCAGAAAGGGATGGACATCGTGACACGACCCAGGATCCTGGTGGTGGGGGCGGGCTTCGCGGGAGTGGGGTGCGTTCGGCGTCTGGAACGCGCGCTCTCCGCCGCGGAGGCCGACGTCACTCTGGTGACGCCGTTCGCCTACCAGCTCTATCTGCCGCTGCTGCCACAGGTCGCCTCCGGGGTGCTGACGCCCCAGTCGATCGCCGTTTCGCTGCGCCGCAGCAAGAAGTACCGCACCCGGATCATCCCGGGCGGTGCCATCGGCGTGGACCTCAAGTCGAAGGTCTGCGTCATCCGGACGATCACCGACGAGATCGTCAACGAGCCCTACGACTACATCGTGCTCGCTCCCGGCAGCGTGACCCGCACCTTCGACATCCCCGGGCTGACCGAGCACGCCTTCGGGATGAAGACCCTCGCCGAGGCCGCGTACATCCGCGACCACGTCATCAGCCAGCTCGACCTCGCCGACGCCAGCCACGACCCCGCGGAGCGCATCTCGCGGCTCCAGTTCGTGGTCGTCGGCGGCGGCTATGCCGGCACCGAGACCGCCGCCTGTCTCCAGCTCCTCACCCACAACGCGGTCAAGCGCTATCCGAACCTGGACCCGAGCCTGATCAAGTGGCATCTGATCGACATCGCGCCGAAGCTGATGCCGGAACTCGGCGACAAGCTCGGCCGCAGCGCGCAGGAGGTGCTGCGCAAGCGGGGCATCGACATCTCGCTGGGCGTGTCCATCGCCAAGGCGGGCCCGGAGGAGGTCACCTTCACCGACGGGCGGGTGATCCCGACCCGGACCCTGATCTGGACGGCGGGGGTCGTCGCGAGCCCGCTCATCGCGACCCTCGGCGCGGAGACGGTCCGCGGGCGGCTCGCCGTCACCGCGGAGATGAACCTGCCCGGGAACGACGGGGTGTTCGCGCTCGGGGACGCCGCCGCCGTACCCGACGAGGCCAAGGGCGAGCAGGGGGCGATCTGCCCACCGACGGCGCAGCACGCGATGCGGCAGGGCAAGGTCGTCGCCGACAACGTCATCGCCACCCTGCGGGGCCGGGCGATGCGGCCCTATGTGCACAAGGACCTCGGTCTGGTCGTCGACCTCGGTGGCACCGACGCCGTCTCCAAGCCGCTCGGCATCGAGCTGCGCGGGCTGCCCGCGCAGGCGGTGGCCCGCGGCTACCACTGGTCGGCGCTGCGTACCGGGGTGGCCAAGGCGCGGGTGCTGACGAACTGGACGCTCAACGCGATCGCGGGTGACGACTTCGTGCGCACCGGCTTCCAGGCGCGCCGGGCGGCGAAGCTGAAGGACTTCGAGTACACGGACAGCTATCTGACGCCCGAGCAGGTGCGGGCGCAGATCGAGGGGCCCGGGTCGGAGACCGCCTGAGGTCGGACGGAGGGAGAGAGTACGGCGGCGTGAGGGCGGCGACACGGTCGTTGGGCGCACGGTGGCGGGATCGGATCGCGGCATCCGATCCCGGGCTGCTGCGTCTGGCGGCCGGGTTGCGCACGGTCGGTGCGATCTCCCTCACGCTGGCCGTGCTCTCGTTGCTGGGCACGGACGTCTCGCATCTGGTGGCGGGGGCCATCGCCGCGATGGTCGCCACCTTCGCGATCCGGGAGAAGCAGCGCGACCGGCAGGCCGTCACGCTGGCGCTGGGTCTGCCGGTGGCGTTCGCGTCGATGTCGCTGGCGGCGCTGCTCAGCTCCCGGACGGTGGCCGGCGACCTCTTCTTCGTGGCCCTGATCTTCTGCGCCGTCTACGGCCGCCGGTTCGGCGACCGGGGCACGGCGCTCGGGCTGGTCGGCTTCCAGGTCTACTTCCTGTCCCTGTTCGTCGGGGTCACCGGTTCGAGCCTGCCGGGGTTCTACGTGGTGCTGGCGGTCGCCTTCGGGTGCAGCGCGGTGGCGCGCTTCGTGCTGGTGCCGCAGACGCCGACCGGAATCCTCCAACGGTTGCGCGGGGCCTTCCGGGCGCGGCTCGCGCAGTTGCTGGCCGCCCAGCTCGATCTGCTGGACGCCGGTCCGGACGACGTGGAGAAGGCGCTGGCCCATGTACGCGAAGGCACCGCCCGGCTGCACGAGACGGCGATGCTGATCCAGGGCCGGCTGGACGAGGGTACTCCGGACCAGGCCACGGCCCGGCTGGTGCAGCGTCGGATCGCCGACGCCGAGATCGCCGCCGAGCGGCTGGGCCTGCTGCTGCTGACCGCCCGCAGCGCCGAGCGGGCCGACACCCTGACCCTGCACCTGCCGGGCGCGCCGCTGCCGGAGGGCGGCCATCTCCCCGTCCGGGACGAGGCCCTCGCCGCGCTGCGCCGGGATCTGGGGGCCCTGCGGCTGCTGGTGCGGATCTCCGTCGCGGAGGGCGCGGCCACGGCCCACGTCCGCAACCGGCTGCTCGGCTACCGGGACGAGGAGAACCTGCCGAAGGCGTCACCCGCCGTCCAGGACGTCTTCCGGGGCGTCGGTGAGGCGGCGCGCGCGGTGCTGGGGCTGCGGATCGCGCTCGACGGGCCGCAGGACGAGTCCGAGGACAGCCCCGAGACGGCGCGCTCCCGCGAGGAACTGGACGCGGAGGACGCCGCGATCGGTGCGGGCGAGGAGGACGAGGACTCCGACACGGCCGGGAAGGAGACGGGGCTGCGGCGGCCGACCACCCGGGCCGCCGTGCAGGTCGCCGTGGGGTCGTCGCTGGCCATCGTCGGCGGCGAGCTGCTCTCCTCGCACCGCTGGTACTGGGCGGTGCTGACCTGCTGGATCGTGTTCATCAACACCGCCTCCACCGGGGAGATCCTGGTCAAGGGCTCCCGGCGGCTGCTGGGCACCGTGCTCGGGGTGGTCGCCGGCATTCTGCTGGCGGGGACGGTCGGTCACCACACGTGGACGGCGTTCGCGGTGGTGCTGCTGTGCGTGTTCGCGATGTTCTACACGGCGCCGCTGTCGTACACGCTGATGTCGTTCTTCGTGACGGCCGCGCTGGGTGTGCTGTACACGCTGCTGCACACCTACAGCATGTCGGTGCTGGTGCTGCGGGTGGAGGAGACGGCGCTGGGGGCGGCCTGCGGCATCGTCGCGGCGGCGCTGGTGCTGCCGGTGCACACCGACCGGCGGACGAACGAGCTGCTGACGACCGTGCTGGACCGGCTGACCGAGGTCACCGAGTCGGCCGTGGAGCAGCTGAGCGGCGGTCCCCCGGCCGAGCTGCTGGATCAGGCCCGTGAGCTGGACCAGGCGCTGGCCGATCTGCGGGCGGCCACGCAGCCGCTGACCCACCCGGTCACGCCCTTGCGGACCCGGCGGGACACGGCCCGGTACGTGGTCGCACTGCTCGAGACCTGTGCCTACCACGCGCGGACCCTGGCGGCCATGGCCGAGCTGCTGCCGACGCAGCGATCGATCGTGGCGGACCCTGGGCTGCGCCGCGCCGGGCAGCGCATCCGGCACAACATCGGGGCGATCTCCGCGCGCGTGGCGGGCGAGCGGAGCGCGGCCGAGGTGCTGACCGGGCCGAGCATCGCCTCGCTGCTGATGCCGGGCGGGCCGGGAACGCCGCGCTACGGCCGGGTGACCGACCGCGTGCTGCGCCACCTTCAGCGCCTGGACGAAGCGGTGGTCGGTCTGGCCCGACCGCTCGGCGTGCCGGTGACTCCGCCGAAGTGACGGCGGGTCCTGTCACGGTCAGAAGTCCGTGGACATGTCGCTCGCCGCCGCGATACCGCGCAGCTCCTCGGTGTCCTGGTGGCGCTGCCGGATGCAGCCGGCGATCTCGGCGAGGCGGGTGGGGTCGGACGCGGTGCCCGCGTCGGTGACCACCCGGACCGGGCCGGTGCCGTCGACGTCTATCTCCACCAGTTGGTTGTCCAGCCGGCCGGTCACCGCGGTGGCGATGACCAGCGCGGCTTCGTCACGGATCTCCTGGGGCAGTTGCTGGGTGTCTTCCGGGTCGAGGGCGAAGTCGAGACTCTCGGGTCGTTGTTCCTCGAGTGCGCGCAGCGCGGGTGCGACAACCTTCAGCAGCAGCTGATAGTCCTCGCTGTCCATGCGGACGCGCAGAAGGTCGAGGTACATGTCCACGGGCCGTCCGTCGCGCGGGAACTCTGATTCGTTCATCTGGTCCGTGTTCCCACCCAGCCGGACGTCAGACCTTGCGCCAGCGGGCCATGGCGAACGAGAACAGTCCGAAGAGCACGAGTCCGGCGGCGACGCAGGCCAGGAGGCCGGGCCCCGCGGGCGTGCCGGCGAAAGAACGCAGTGTGTCGTCGATCCCCTTGGCCTCGTCCGGCTGGTACTCGACGGCGGCCCGGACGGCGAAGACTCCCGCGGCGGCGAACACCGCGCCACGGGCGACACCGCCGCCCACCCCGGTGACGTCCACCAGCCGCCGCATGCGCGGGGACATCTCCCCCAGCCGCAGCTTCTTCCGGTAGGACCGCATGACGGCGCGGGCGCCGATCCACACTCCGGCGACGATGATCCCCACGCCTCCCGCGCCGACGATCCACTGGCCCCCTGGAAGCTCGAGCGCCCGGGCGGTGACGTCCCGGGACTGCTCGTCACCGGAACCGCCTCCGCTGCCCGATCCGGCGGCGAAGGCCAGCACGGAGTAGGCGACGAAGGAGTAGAAGACGCACCGGACGAACGAGAGCAACCGCTTCTTGGCGCTGCGCCCGTCGGCGCCGACTCCGCCGAAGACGACCTCCGACAGCCGCCACAGCGCCATGCCGACCAGTCCGACGCCCAGCGCCCACAGCAGTACGGCGCCGAACGGCTTGTGCGAGATCTCCTCCAGAGCCCCCTGGCGGTCCGCCTCCTGGCTGCCCTCGCCGAAGGCGATCTGCAGGGCCAGCAGTCCGACCAGCAGATAGATGACGCCTCGCGCGGCGAGCCCCGCCTTGGCGGCGCCCTTCGTCACCGAGCCCCGTGCGGCTCGTTCCGCTCCGACCCTGCCGTTGCGCGCCAGCGCACTCGCGTTCATGTCGCCCTCCCCGATGTCTCCCCGATTTCCTGCGGATCCGCATGCCCCGGCTCCGGCCGTACACACGTCCGGCGCTCCTGGACCGTGCCCCGGCCGAAACAACGGCGGGGTGGACGCGGGATCCCGCGCGTCCACCCCGCCCGTCAGGCGTACACGTGGGGGTCTCTGCCGGTCGGCGGGCGTATCGCGGCGTCGGAGGCCGACGCCGCCTCCAGCCATTGATGTGCCGTCTCCAGGGCGTGCCGCACGTCGCGCGTGCCGGTGGACACGCACAGCGTGTAGGCGAGATCACGCGCCTGCGCCTGTGCCTGTGGCTGTTCCTCGGTGGTTCCGGATCGTGTCAGCGCCTCGTACTCGTCGACGAGTCTGCGCAGGACAGCGGGATGCGGCATGAGCATCGGTCTGCTTCTCCTCATTCGCAAGGGGTGAATGTCGTGCCGTCAGCGCAGAGCTTCCTGGCGCACCCGCTCGCAGCTGCGGCTGATGAGCCGGGACACGTGCATCTGGGAGATGCCCAGCTGGTCGGCGATCCTGCTCTGCGTCATGTCTTCGAAGAACCGCATGTAGAGGATGGCGCGTTCGCGTTCCGGCAGCCGGCGCAGGCCTTCCTTGGCGGACTCACGGTCGACCACGACGTCGAAGGAGGTGTCGGAGTCGCCCAGCGTGTCGGCGAGGCTGTAGCCGTCGTCACCGGCCGAGGTCTCGGCGTCCAGCGAAAGGGTGCTGAAGCTCTCCAGGGCCTCCAGGCCGGCGCTCACTTCGTCCTCGGTGAGCCCGGTGTGGGTGGCGATGTCGGCCACCGAAGGCTCGGCCGCGCCGGGATTCTGGGTGAGTTCCCGGCGGGCGACGCGCACCTTGTTGCGCAGTTCCTGTACCCGGCGGGGCACGCGCAGCGCCCACATCCGGTCCCGGAAGTGCCGCTTGATCTCACCGGTGATGGTGGGCACGGCATAACTCTCGAACGCCCCGCGCTCGGGGTCGAAACGGTCGACGGCCTTGACCAGTCCCAGCGCCGCGACCTGCCGCAGGTCCTCGATCGCCTCACCGCGGTCGCGGAAGCGGCCGGCGATGCGGTGGGCCATGGGCAGCCAGGCGGTGACGAGCTCGTCGCGCACTGCGTCCCGCTCGGGGCCCTCCTCCAGGGTGACCAGCCGGGCGAACCGGCTCATGGTGTCGGGCGCGTCGGCGTGGGTGCGCCGTAGCTGCGCGGTGGTGGGGGCGGAAGCGGAAGGACGGCTTGTCGACATGTCGATAGGCATGCGGTATCGCTCTCCTGAACGGTGGTCTCAGGGACTGACGACGGAGAACTCCTGCCGTCCGGAGCGCGTGCGACGCCCCGGGGCGACAACTCGCTCCCGTCGGCGCGCCTCCGGTCCGAAGCACGAACCTCCGTCTGCCCTCCGTCTGGAGGAACAAACTCCGCCTCCGCGAAAGGCGTTCACAGGTTCGCGGTCCATGGTGCGGGCCGGTCGGCGCGGGGGTCAGAACACGGGGACGACGGCGGTGATGCGCTTACCGCCGGAGGGCAGACAGGCCACCCTGACGTTGCGGGCCAGCCGGCAGACGATCGGCCAGCCGCGACCGCCGGTGCGCTGTCGGCCCTGTTCGTCGAGCGGGTCGGCGGTGACCGGCAGCCGGTCGCTGCGGTCGCTGACGGAGACGCGCACGGCCGGCCCGTCCATGTCGACGTCGAATCCGGTGATGCCGCCGCCGTGCAGGATGGCGTTGCTCGTCAGTTCCGAGGCGACGAGCAGGGCGTCCGAGAGGCCGTCCTCGTCGTACGGGCAGCCGATGGCCCCACAGCGTCCGCTCACCGCCTGTCGTACGGCACTGCGGACGTCGGCCGGCCGGCACTGCTCGTGCCCTCCGCGCCCGAAGCCGCCGCCCTGCGCGTTCTCACGGTCGGTCGAGTCGTTCGTACGCATCCCTTCGCTCCCCTGGCTGGTCCGGCTGGTCGGACGGCCGCATCTGCGCGGCGGGTTCGGCGTACTCCCCCGCACCCGGCGCTCTGTTTCCGCCGGGCGGTGCTGTCGTCTCCTATGCGGCTGGCCGCCCCCGCGGCGGCCAAACCTCCCGGACGGGGAGCATTCGTCCCGACGATCCGGGTAGGCGGAACAGATGACCGATGTGGTGGACTCGGACGAACTGCTGCGGCGCATCCAGCGGGCGAGGGCCTGCGCCCACGACGAACTGCTGGCCTGGCGGGCCCGGAGCGCGGACCTCGCCCGGACCGGCTCGGAACGCGCGGACGACGCACGGGACGCACGGACCCGGGGTCTCGCCTACGAGGCCGTGCTCAAGGTGCTGGACGAGATCGTGACGCCCGGCCGGAGCGCCGAGCCGCACTGAGCGGGGCCGTCGGCGCCGATTGGCCCCGGCCGTCGCGGGCACCCGAAACCCATGGCAGCCGATCACACGCGAGCGCCCGTGCTGGAAGCCCTGGTCGACTACCGCCGTCAAGGCCGGTTGTCGTTCACCCCGCCGGGGCACAAGCAGGCCCGCGGCGCCGATCCCGAGGTACGGGCGGTGCTGGGGGACGCGGTCTTCCTCGGTGATGTGCTGGCGTCGGGCGGACTCGACGACCGGCTCACCCGGGGCCGGGTGCTGGAGCGCGCCGAGGAGCTGATGGCGGACGCCGTCCACGCCGAGCACACCTTCTTCTCGACCTGCGGGAGTTCGCTGTCCGTCAAGGCCGCCATGCTGTCGGTGGCGGGGCCGCACGAGAAGCTGCTGATCGGGCGGGACGCGCACAAGTCGGTGGTGTCGGGGCTGGTCCTGTCCGGGATCGAGCCCGTGTGGGTCGAGCCGCGCTGGGATGCCGAGCGGCGCCTGGCGCATCCGCCGTCGGCCGAGAAATTCGAGAAGGCCTTCGAGATCCACCCCGACGCAAAGGGCGCCCTGGTCACCAGCCCCACTCCGTACGGCGCCTGCGCGGATCTGCGGGCGATCGCCGACGTCTGCCATCGCCGGTCGGTGCCCCTCGTCGTGGACGAGGCCTGGGGAGCGCATCTGCCCTTCCATCCGGACCTGCCGTCCTGGGCGATGGACGCGGGCGCCGACCTCTGCGTGACCAGCATCCACAAGATGGGCAGCGGCCTGGAGCAGGGTTCGGTGTTCCACCTCCGGGGCGGACTCGTCACCCCGGAAGTCCTGAACATGCGCGCGGACCTGCTGGGCACGACGAGCCCCTCGGTACTGCTGTACGCCGGACTCGACGGCTGGCGGCGGCAGATGGCGCTGCACGGCGAGCAGTTGATCGGCGCGGCCCTCGGTCTGGCCCGGGAGGTGCGGTCCGCGATCGAGGAGATCGACGGGATGCACGTCGAGGGCCGGGAGGACCTCTGCGGACCGGGGCTCGCCGACGACTTCGATCCGCTGCCCGTGGTGATCGACGTGCAGGGGCTCGGGATCACCGGGTTCCAGGCCGCGGACTGGCTGCGTGAGCACCAGCTCATGGACATGCACCTGTCCGACCACCGGCGGATCGGCGCGCAGCTGACCCACGCCGACGACCGCGGAACGACCGGTGAACTGCTCGCCGCGCTCAAGGACCTCGCCCATGCCGCGCCCGATCTGGGCCAGGCCCCGCGGGTCGAGGTGCCCGGCCCCGCCGAACTGCGGATGGCGCAGGGGATGCTGCCGCGGGACGCGTTCTTCGGACCCGCCGAGAACGTGGCACTGGGCGACGCCGCCGGGCGGATCGCCGCCGAGATGATCACGCCGTACCCGCCGGGGATCCCGGCCGTCCTGCCCGGTGAGCGACTCACCGAGCCCGTGCTGCGCTATCTGAGCACCGGCCTGGCGGCGGGCATGAACCTCCCCGATCCGACCGATCCGGAACTGCGGACGATCAGGGTCGTCGGCCGGTCACCGCACATCGAGTGAAACGGGTCACGCGACCGGGTTTTGGGTACACAAAATCTCCGCGAATGGTTTACGGTTCATTCATACCTGGTGAGCGGGGTCGTAGCCACTCCTCCTCCGTGCACCACCCCTTTGCCGCCCTGGCTGGCCTCCCCCGTCCAGCCAGGGCTTTTCCCTGTCCTCGTGGCCCCCGCGGCGAAAGTGCGGCCCGCCGAGGTGCCCGGGGCGTCGGCAGCGGCTGAAATGGGAAGGGGAAGCACCCCTACCGATCGTCGGCGAGGAGCTCCGGGCCATGACCAAAGCGACGAAACTGCTGACCGCGCTTCCCCCGCCCCAGCGTCAGCATCTGATGACGCTGGCCCGTGAGGTGTCCTTCCCGGAGGACGCCCGGATCTTCGACGCGGGCGGCACCGCCGACCGCTTCTGGGTCATCCGCTCCGGCGCGGTCTCGCTCGTCCAGCAGGTGACCTCCCTGCGGCGGGTCACCGTCGCGAGCCTCGGCGCCGGCGACCTGCTGGGCTGGTCGTGGCTGTTCCCGCCGTACCGGTGGGACTTCGGCGCGGAGGCCTTCAGCCCGGTACGCGCCTACGAGTTCGAGGCGCCGCCGGTGCTCGCGCTGTGCGACGAGGATCCGGCGCTCGGGATGTCGCTGATACGGATCGTGGCCGAGATCCTCGCGCACCGGCTGGAGACGACCCGGGGCAAGCTGATGGAGCAGTACGGGACGCACCGGCGGGGGGTGCTGTAGACCCCGCGGCCGCTCGGACGCGGAGTGCGGTAGCCCCCGCGCCGGCTCAGACGCGGTACCGGCGCAGCGCGGGCACGGCGACCGCCAGGCCCAGCATCGAGGCGACGACCAGCAGACCGCCGCCCGCGACCGCGACCCGGGGCCCGAAGGCGGCGCCCGCCGTGCCGTGCAGGGCGTCGGCCAGCCGGGGGCCGCCCGCGACGACGACCGTGAAGACGCCCTGCATACGGCCGCGCATCTCGTCGGTGGCGGCGGACAGCAGGATCGCCCCGCGGAAGACCATGGAGACCATGTCGGCGACCCCGGCGCAGACCAGGAACACCACGGCGAGCCAGAGACTGCCGCTGAGCCCGAACCCGGCGATCGCGGCACCCCAGACGACGACCGCGCCGATGACCATCCAGCCGTGCCGCCGGGCCCGGGAGAACGTGCCGGAGAACAGTCCGCCCAGCACCGCGCCGATGGGGATCGCCGCGAACAGCAGGCCGAGGGCGAGCCCTTCGCCGTAGGAGGCGTACGTCTCGGCGGCGAGCTGCGGGAACAGGGCCCGGGGCATGCCGAAGACCATGGCGATGACGTCGGCGAGGAAGGACAGCAGCAGGACCTTGTGCCGGGAGATGTAGCGGAAGCCCTCCACGATCTCCCGCATTCCGGCGCGCCGGGCGGAGGCGCTCGCCAGAGGCGGCAGCGCGGGCAGACGGGCCACCGCCCACAGCGTGACGCACAGCGCGACGGCGTCGAGGAGGTACAGCTCGGGCAGGCCGATGACGGGGATCAGGGAGCCCGCGAGCAGCGGCCCGGCGACCAGGCCGGTCTGCATGACGGTCGAGCCGAGGGCGTTGGCGGCGGCGAGTTCGCCCGCCGGCACCAGCCGGGCGATGGAGGCGTTGCGGGCGGGCGCGTTGAGGCCGAAGAACGCCTGCTGGGTGGCGAGCAGCACCATCAGCACGGCCACCGAGTCGAGCCCCGAGACGGCCTGGAGCCAGAACAGCACCGAGGTGACGGCGATACCGCTGTTGGTGACCAGCAGCAGCTTGCGCCGGTCGACGGTGTCGGCGACCGCGCCGCCCCACAGCGCGAACAGCACCATCGGCACCAGCCCGGCGAGGCTCGCGTAGCCCACCCAGGCGGAGGAGCCGGTGATGTCGTAGATCTGCTTGGGTACCGCGACGGCGGTGAGCTGGCTGCCCACGGCCGTGACGATGGTCGAGGACCACAGTCGCCGGTAGGCCGGCCGGCGCAGCGGCCGGGTGTCCATCGCCCAGCGGCGCCAGCCGCGCCGGGGCCGGTCCTGCGGACTCGGGCCGGCCTCCTCGGCCTCGGGTGCGGTGCTGCTCTCGCTCGTGTCCACGCGATTCCTGGTTGCTCGTTACATCTTTCGGTCCGGGGGCCACTATCCCAGCACCTGCTGTGCTTTTACCGCTGAGTGGACGCGGGATCTCAGCTTCCGGACGGTGGGTGACGAGCCCTCAGCGGGTCAGGCCCCGGCGACGAGCGTCACGCCGAGGGCGATCATCGTGGCGGCGACCAGACCGTCGAGGACGCGCCAGGCGGCCGGCCGGGTCAGGTACCGGCCGAGCAGCCGGGCGCCGAAGCCCAGCGCGGCGAACCAGCACAGGCTGGCGAAGGCGGCGCCGAGACCGAAGGTCCAGCGCAGCGGGCCGCGGTCGGCGGCGACGGAGCCGAGCAGGAAGACCGTGTCGAGGTAGACGTGCGGGTTGAGCCAGGTCAGCGCCAGACAGGTCAGCACGGCGCGGCGCAGGGAGCCCGCACTCTCCCCCTCGGCCGCCAGGGCACCCGCGGGCCGGAACGCCCGCCGGGCCGCCAGCGCCCCGTAGCCGAGCAGGAACAGACCGCCGATCCAGCCGACCGCGGTCAGCGCCCCGGGCCAGGCCACCACCAACGCGCCCACCCCGCCCACACCCAGGGCGATGAGCAGGGCGTCGGACAGGGCGCAGATCCCGACGACGGCGAGGACGGCGTCACGGCGGATGCCCTGACGCAGGACGAACGCGTTCTGGGCGCCGATGGCGACGATGAGCGACAGACCGGTGCCGAATCCGGCGGCCGCGGCGGTGAGGGTGGGGGACATGACGTCCACGCTAGGGAAGCGATCACTGTACGTACAGCTAAAGATTCTTACGTATCATTAGCCCTCGTGATGATCGGATGATGACGGACCTGCCGCTCGACCAGGTGCGCACCCTGCTCGCGGTGGTGGACGAGGGCACCTTCGACGCGGCCGCCGCCGCCCTGCATGTGACGCCTTCGGCGGTCAGCCAGCGCGTCAAGGCGCTGGAACAGCGCACGGGCCGGGTGCTGCTGCTGCGCACCAAGCCGGTGCGACCCACGGAGTCCGGCGAGATCGTGGTCCGGTTCGCCCGCCAGCTGGCCCGGCTCGAGCGCGACACGCGGTCCGAGCTGGGCATGAGCGGCGAGGGCGAGCCGGCCCGGGTGACGGTCGCGGTGAACGCGGACTCGCTCGCCACCTGGTTCCTGCCGGCCCTGACCCGGGTGCCGCGGGAGCCGCAGCTCTGCTTCGAACTGCACCGCGAGGACGAGACCCGCACCGCGGAACTCCTGCGGGAGGGGCTGGTGATGGCCGCGGTGACCTCGTCGCCCGAGGCCGTCACCGGCTGCACCGTGCGGACCCTCGGCACGATGCGCTACCTGGCCGCCGCGACGCCGGACTTCGTCTCCCGTCACCTGGGCGACGGCCCGCTGCACGAGACCCTCGGCCGGGCGCCCGTGATGACCTTCGACCGGAGCGACGACCTCCAGGACGCGTTCGTGCGCGGGCTGCGCCGGGGCGTCGGCGGCGCGAGTACGGTACGGCAGGCCGTGCCGACCTCGGAGGGATTCGTGACCGCCGTGGTCGCCGGCCTGGGCTGGGGCATGGTGCCCGAGGTGCAGGCCGGCCCGCTGCTGCGCTCCGGCCGGCTGGTCTCCCTCGCCCCCGAACACCCGCTGGACGTCCCGCTGTACTGGCAGCAGTGGAAGCTGGACTCCCCGGCACTGGCGGTGGTCGCGGACGCGGTGACGGCGACGGCGGCCGAAGCCCTCAGGAAGTGAGCCGAGGCTCTCAGGAGCTGAGCCGAGGCCCTCAGGGACTGAGCCCGGACAGCGTCGCCTGCGCACTGTCCAGCAGCATCTCCAGCGCCGTCGGATAGGCGCTGGTCACCATGCGGGTCGACAGCAGCGGGGCCGCCTCGGCGATCCGGGGGTGGGTCTCGGCGGGCAGCCGGGCGTACGTCGACCGCCAGACCGCTTCGTCCGCGCGCTGCACAGCCCGGGGCAGGGCCAGCGAGGCGGCGTCCAGGGCGGCGAAGGCCAGCGTCTGGTCGATGAAGGCGTGGTAGATCCGCACGGTGTCCGGCAGCGGGAACCCCGCGGTGCGCAGTACGTCCAGGACGGCCTCGTCGGCGGCGAGTTCGTTGGCCCGGCCGGTCACCCGGCTCGCGGTGAGCTGGGCGGCCTGCGGGTGGGCGACATAGGCGGCGTGGATGCGCAGCCCGACGGTGTGCAGGTCCGTGCGCCACTCCCCCGTCGGCCGCCAGCCGCGCAGCGCCTCGCCGACCAGCGCGTCGCCGATGGCCAGGGTCAGCTCGTCCATGCCCCGGAAGTACCGGTACAGGGTGCTGGGGTCGCAGTCGAGGGCGATGCCGAGACGGCGGGCGGACAGGCCGGCGCTGCCGTGCTCGCGCAGCAGGTGCAGCGCGGCCTCGACGATCAGCCGCTCGGACAGCACAATGCCGCTCCTCGTGGGCCGGCGCCGGCGCCGCTTCTCCTCGGGTACGACCTGCTTGGCCACGGTCCCTCGCCCCCTCGCCCGTGCTGCGGGCCTGCGCGCTTATGCCAACACCATTGACCTTACGTGGACGCACGGAGTTGTATCTGCCTCAGGGCCCCTCAGCACGCTTTCGCATACCTTCGTTCAGCTTGTGCACCTTCGCTCAGTCATGTGCACCTTCGTTCAGCTCGTTCACGTTGATTCACCTTCGTTCGCATTCTCAGCCGAGGGAGTTCTGTTCATGCGTGTCCTTCTCGTGGGCGCCGGCGGTGTGGGCACCGCCATCACCCGGATCGCGGCCCGCCGTCCGTTCTTCGAGGCGCTGGTGGTCGCCGACTACGACCCGGCCCGCGCCGCTGCCGCCGTCGACGCGCTCGACGGCGACGACCGCTTCCACGCCGAGCGCGTCGACGCCGGCGACGAGGCGGCGGTGGCCGAGCTGCTCGCCCACCACCGCTGCGACGTCCTGCTCAACGCCACCGACCCGCGGTTCGTGATGCCGCTGTTCCACGCGGCGCGCACCGCCGGGGCCACCTATGTCGACATGGCGATGTCGCTGTCGCGGCCGCACCCGGACCGGCCGAACGAGGAGTGCGGTGTCCGGCTCGGCGACGCGCAGTTCGCCGAGGCCGACGAGTGGGCCGAGGCCGGCGCCCTGGCCCTGGTCGGCATGGGGGTCGAGCCGGGCCTGTCGGACGTCTTCGCCCGGTACGCCGCCGACGAACTCTTCGACGAGATCGAGGAGATCGGCATCCGCGACGGCGCGAACCTCACCGTCGAGGGCCACGACTTCGCGCCCTCCTTCAACATCTGGACCACCATCGAGGAGTGCCTCAACCCCCCGGTGGTCTACGAGGCCGACCGGGGCTGGTTCACCACCGCGCCGTTCAGCGAGCCCGAGGTGTTCGACTTCCCCGACGGCATCGGGCCGGTGGAGTGCGTGAACGTCGAGCACGAGGAGGTGCTGCTCGTGCCGCGCTGGGTGAAGGCGCGCCGGGTCACCTTCAAGTACGGCCTGGGCAACGAGTTCATCGAGACCCTGAAGACGCTGCACCTGCTGGGGCTGGACCGCACCGCGCCGGTGACCGTGCCGAGCGCGTCGGGACCGGTGTCCGTCTCGCCCCGGGACGTGGTGGCCGCCTGTCTGCCCGACCCGGCGACGCTCGGCGAGTTGATGCACGGCAAGACCTGCGCGGGCACCTGGGTGCGGGGCGTGAAGGACGGCGCGCCGCGCGAGGTGTACCTGTACCACGTGGTCGACAACCAGTGGTCCATGGCCGAGTACGGCAGCCAGGCCGTGGTGTGGCAGACCGCCGTCAACCCGGTGATCGCCCTCGAACTGCTCGCCACGGGCGCGTGGTCCGGCGCGGGCGTCCTGGGCCCCGAGGCGTTCCCGCCCCGTCCGTTCCTCGACCTCCTCACGGCGTACGGCTCCCCGTGGGGGCAGCGGGAGCAGTGAACGCTTTTCCGGGCCCATCCTGTTTCACCGGCGTCCCTCCGGTGACCCGATCGGGAGCAACTCATCCGGAAAAGCGCATACGACGAGATCGCAGGTGACTTCGATGGACAACTGGCGAGAGCATGCCGAGTGCCGCAACGAGGACCCCGACCTCTTCTTCCCGATCGGTACGTCCGGTCCGGCACTGCTCCAGACGGAGCAGGCGAAGGCGGTCTGTCGGCGCTGCCCCGTGCTGGAGCAGTGTCTGGAGTGGGCCATGGAGACCGATCAGACCCTCGGGGTCTGGGGCGGCACCAGTGAGAACGAACGACGCGCCCTCAAGCGGCGGGCCAGGGCCGCCCGACGCAGTTCGTGAGCTGTGCCGGGGGCCGGGCGGGCCCACGGGCCGGGCGGGCCCACGGGCCGGGAGAGCCGGGGCCGGGGCCGGGCGGCCTGACGCAGCGGCAGGACCATGGATCCGTGCCGGGACCGGCCGCTCACCGGCCGGTCCGGCGCCATGGGCCTCACCCGAGAGGGCGAGGCCCGTCCCCCTCGACCGGCTCAGCGGGCGGCCGCCCGCTGCCTGCTGCCTGCTGCCTGCTGCCTGCTGCCTGCCGGAGCTTGTCGGCCGCACCGCACCGTCTCGGTCCACCGGTTCGGTCCAGGCCCGCGGCGACCTCGGTCGTGCCGTCTCAGCCGTCTCCGGGTGCCGTCGCCGCGGGCAGTCTCAGCGTGAAGACGCTGCCCGCGCCCGGGGTGCTCGTCGCCTGCGCCGTACCGCCGTGGGCGACCGTCAGGTGGCGGACGATCGGCAGACCCAGGCCGCTGCCGCCGGTGCGGCGGCTGCGTGACTTCTCCGCCCGCCAGAACCGCTCGAAGACAAGCGGCAGATCCTCGGCGGCGATCCCCGTCCCGGTGTCGGCGACCTGCAGCACGACACGTTCGCCGTCACCGCGGGCGGTCAGGGTGACCGTGCCGTCGGGCGGGGTGTGACGCACCGCGTTGGTGACGAGATTGCCGAGCGCCTGCCGCAGCCGCACCGGGTCGGCGTCCAACCAAGGGGCACCCTCGGTCTCGGTGCGCAGGCGCACTCCGGCCGCGTCGGCGGCGACCCGGTGTGCGGCGGCCACCTGGGCCAGCAGGTCGTCGGCGGGCACCGGTTCGCGGTGCAGACGCAGGGTGCCCGCGTCGGCGGCCGCGAGGTCGCGCAGATCGTCGATGACCCGCTGGAGGATCAGGGCCTCCTCGTGCAGGGCGCCGAGCAGTTCCGTGTCGGGTTCCACGAGACCGTCACGGGTCACCTCCAGCCACCCCCGGATGTTGGTGAGCGGGCTGCGCAGTTCGTGGGCCACGTCGCTGACGAAGGCCTTGCGCTGGGCCTCCAGCCGCTCCCGGCGTTCGGCCAGGTCGTTGAAGGCCTCCGCGAGGATCCCGGTCTCGTCCTGCGTCGTGACGGGCACACGGGCGTGCCGGTCCGGGGGCTGCTGCGCGGCCTCGGTCAGGGCGCGCAGGGGCCGGACCAGCCGGGTGGCGACGACGGCGGTGACGGCGACGGTGACGGCCAGCACCAGCCCGGCCGCGCCGACCACCTTCGCCTTGTTGGCCGGGGACATGACCCAGCGCGGAGCCGGGCCGTCGTCCCCGACGCCGAGGAACAGCTCGGCGACCGGGGCGACGTACGGGTCGAGCTGGGCGCGCCGGGCGGTCTCGAAGCAGGTCTGGGCCGCGCGCAGGGCCGCCTTGCCGTTCCTGTCGCTGCCGCCCACCACCTTGGCGAACACGGGCGCCAGGGTCGGGGCGCGGCCGGACGCGCCGGGCAGGCCCGTGCCGAACAGCAGGGGGATCTCGGGGTCCAGTCCCGCCCGGGTCAGGCAGCTGCCGGCCCGACCCTGAAGGGCGGTCAGGGCCTTCTCCTCCGTGGGCGCGAGCGGGCCGAACTGCCCGTCCCCGCACTCGTCGAAGGCGTATCCGGAGACGGCGGTGGAGTCCGAGGCGGTGACCACCGGGCGCCCGCTCGGGGTGTGCGTGACGGTCGTGTCGACGCCGTAGCGGGAGAGGCAGCGTTGCCGCGCGCGGGCGCCGGCGTCGAGCTTCGTGCGTTCGAGCGCGGTGAGCCGGTAGGGGCCCACCACGCGCGGGTCGGTACCGCTCAGCTGCGCGCCCGGCTCGCTGTAGGTGTCGGTGCGCAGCGGGTCGACGGTGGCGGCGGCACTCGGCGGCAGGGAGGTGCCGCGCGGCGCGGAGTCGGCCAGGGGCCTGCGGTCGGCGGTGGTCAGGGCGATGCGCCGGCCGGTGCGCGCGGACAGCTCACGGACCATCGCCTCGACGCCCGTCCAGTCGGGGTGGGTGGCGGCATAGCCGCTGAGCCGCGCGAGGATGTCCATGTCGTCGGCGAGGGCCTGGCCCTGTTCCTCCCGCAGCGCGCGGGTGGTCGTGGTGACGGCGAGCCAGGCGGTGGCGGCCACCGAGCACACGGCGATCAGGACGGTCGCGATCAGCAGACGGACCAGCAGACGCTTGCGCAGCGGTATGCGGGTGCGGGTGCGGTTCACGCGTGGCCGCCGCTGAGCTTGTAGCCGACACCGAACACCGTCAGCAGCCGCACGGGTCTGCGCGGGTCGGCCTCGATCTTCCGGCGCAGGTTCATGATGTGCACGTCGATCGCCCGTTCCGTCGAGGCCCGGTCGAACCCGCGGGTGCACTGGAGCAACTGCCTTCGGGAGAAGACGCGTTCGGGCTCGGCGGCCATGGCCAGCAGTATCTGGAACTCGGCCGGTGTGCACTCCACCGGCTCTCCGGCGCAGCGCACCTCGTGCCGCTGGGGATCGACGGCGAGCCCTGCGGCCCGCACGACGGGATCGTCCCGCCGGTCTGCCTCGGCCCGCCCGCTGCGCCGCAGGACGGTACGGATGCGGGCCATCAGCTCGCGCGGGCTGTAGGGCTTGGTCATGTAGTCGTCGGCGCCCAGCTCCAGGCCGAGCAGCACATCGTCCTCGCCGGCCCGGGCGGTCAGCATCAGCACCGGGATGTCGTCGTCGCGGCGCAGCACCCGGCACACCCCGAAACCGTCGACGACCGGCAGCATGAGGTCGAGCACGACGAGGTCGGGCCGGTTGCGCCGCACCGCGTCCAGCGCGGCCGCGCCGTCGTGCACGACGGTGGCGGTGTGGCCCTCGGCGAGCAGCGAACGGCGGATGAGTTCGGCCTGCATCGCGTCGTCCTCGGCGACCAGCACATGAGCGCACACGCGACAACTCCGTTCGTTCAGCGGGCCAGAGAGGCATGGTCGCCCATGACGACCACGGGGTGCAGGGCGGGGTCCAGGACGAGGAGCAGCTCCTTCAGGTGCTCCTCGGCGATGCTCACGCAGCCGTGGGTGGGGCCGCCGTGGTCGACGTGCAGCCAGATTCCGCCGCCGCGTTTCGCGCCGAGAGGGCGGGTCCAGTCGAGGGGCGAGGTGCCGGGCTCGCGGTTGTAGTCGATCGCGATCACGTAGTCGAAGGAGCCCTGCAGCGGTTCGCCCTCGAATCCGGTGCCGGGCGAGGTGAAGCCGACGCCGTGGTCATAGGAGAGGCGGGTGCCGGGGTCGCGCAGCAGCCCGCCGGCGTCGGTGAGGCCGTAGACGCCGATGGGCGAGCGCAGGTCGCCACCCAGGTGGTGGTCGCTCCAGCCGCGCAGCGCGTTGTGCGCGGGCCAGCTCCTCCCCGCCTGCCAGCCCGCCGCGGTCCGCCGGTACAGAACCACCGTGGAGAGCGGGGAGTCGCGGCCCCGGCCGGTCACCACGACCACCTGAGCCGCGTCCTGCGGCACGGCGGCCCCTGTCTTCGTCCCCAAGCCGGGTATCCGCTGCGGTGCCGCCTCGACGGAGATCGCGGGGACGGGTGTGCCGGACGTCTCCGGTGTGTCGGTGGTGGTGGCGGGCCGGTGCTCCGATGTGGCCGCGGCGCCGCCGCCGCATCCGGTGAGCAGGAGGGAGGCGGCGAGCAGCGCGGCCCGGCGGCGAAGGGTGATCATCCCTCGACCTTCTCCGACGGGTGTGTGGAACTCGTCAGGTTCCGGGGCCGGTTCGGGCGCTACGGCGTGGCGGGCTTGCCCCGGCCGTACAGCCAGGTCCGGAACAGCGCGCCGAGGTCCTGCCCGGACTCCCGTTCCGCGAGCCGTTCGAACCGGGCGGTGGTGCCGTGGCCGTAGCGGTGCTCGGCGGCCCATGCGCGCAGGACGCGGAAGAAGGCGCGGTCTCCGACGGTGGTGCGCAGGGCGTGCAGGGTCATGGCGCCGCGGGCGTAGACGGGGGTGTCGAAGATGTTCGCGCCGCTGCCGGGGTCGCCGGGCGGGAACGCCCACAGGCCGTCGGTGGCGGGGCGCGCGTACAGGGCGTCGAAGGTCTTCTGGGCGGTGCTGCCGCCGTGCTGCTCGGCGTAGAGCCACTCGGCGTAGGTGGCGAAGCCCTCGTTGAGCCAGATGTCCTTCCAGGAGGTGAGCGAGACGGAGTCGCCGAACCACTGGTGGGCGCTCTCGTGGACGAGGGTGCTCAGGTCGGGGGCCCGGTCGTACACGGGCCGCGACTGGGTCTCCAGGGCGTAGCCGACGTCCGGGGCGTGGTCGACGATCGAGCCGGCGGCGCGGAACGGGTAGGGCCCGAACAGCCCGCTCTCCCACTCCAGCACGGAGGGCAGCCGCGCGATGACGGGCGCGGCGGCCGCGGCCTCACGCGGGTCGACGGCGTCGTAGACCTTGAGGCCGTCGCGGGTCGTGTACTGCTTGACCTGGAACTTTCCCACGGTGGCGGTGGCGAGGTAGGCGGCCATGGGCTCGATCTGGCGCCAGCGGAAGGTGGTCCTGCCGTGGGTGGTGCGCCGGCCGAGGAGGACGCCGTTGGCGACGGCGGCGCGGTCCTCGGGGACGGTGATCGTGAAGTCGTAGGAGGACTTGTCGAGGGGATGGTTGTTGGCCGGGAACCAGGTCATGGCGCCCTGCGGTTCGCCGGCGACGAAGGCCCCGTCGTCGGTGGGGATCCAGCCGTCGAGGGAGCCGTCGGGGTCGGTGACCGGGCCGGGGGTGCCGTGGTAGGCGACGGTGACCTGGAACCGTTCGCCCTTGCGCAGGGCGCGCCGCGGGGTGACGACGAGTTCCTGGCCGTCGCGCCGGTGGGCGGCCTTGACGTGGTCGACGGTGAGGCCGGTGACCTTCAGCCCCTGGAAGTCGAGGTCGAAGCGGGTCAGCCGCTGGGTGGCGCGGGCGGTGAGAACCGCCGTGCCGTCGAGGTGCCGGCTGCCCGGGTCGTAGCGGAGGGTCAGGTCGTAGTGGGTCACGTGGTAGCCGCCGTTGCCGGCTAGCGGGAAGTAGGGGTCGCCGACGCCTGCGGTGCCCGCCGGTCCGGCCGCGGTGGCGGGTCCGGCCGCCGCGAGCAGCGCCGCCAGGGCGACGGGGACGGTGACGGCGACGGTTTCGCGGCGCAGGAGGGTGGTGGCGCGTCTGCGAGGGTGTGTCACGTGCGCTCCTGGGGGGGGTGGCGTGTGATCAAACGTCCTCAGACTAGGGACTGGGCGCCCCGGGCTTCCCCCTCATTCAGGTCAAGCCGAGCGGTGTCGGCGGGCGTCCGGGGCCTACGCTCGGCAGGACCTGCCCACCCGATGACGGACGGACGGCCCGCCCATGAGTGTCCGCGTGCGTCGTGTCTACGACCCGCCCGAGCCCGACGACGGGGTGCGGGTCCTGGTCGACCGGCTGTGGCCGCGCGGGGTGTCCAAGGACGCGGCCCGCGTGGACGAGTGGCCCAAGGGCCTCACCCCCTCCACCGAGCTGCGCCGCTGGTACCACGCGGGCGAGGGGTCGTACGAGGAGTTCGCGCGCCGCTACGAGGCGGAGCTGACCGACCCCGAGGCGGCCGGACTCCTCGACCGGTTGCGTGCGTCGGTCCGCGAAGGGCCGGTGACGCTGCTGACGTCCGCGAAGTCCCCGGAGCAGAGCCATACGTCAGTGCTGGTCCGCCTGCTGGAGGCGGACCAGCACTGACGGCCCGGGACGGCCGGCCCGTCCGTCGGCCGCCCGTCAGCCCGCCCGTCGGCCGACAGCCGGCCTGCCAATCGGTCCCTCTTCCGGGCCGTCCCCGGCAGGTCCTCCCTCAGCCCGTCTGCTGGGCCGCGGCCCGGCCTGCGGCCCGTCCGGAGAAGAGGCAGCCGCCGAGGAAGGTGCCTTCCAGGGCGTTGTAGCCGTGCACGCCACCGCCGCCGAAGCCGGCCACCTCGCCCGCCGCGTACAGGCCCTCGACCGGCTGTCCGTCGGCGCCCAGGGCGCGCGAGTCGAGGTCGGTCTGGATGCCGCCGAGGGTCTTGCGGGTCAGGACGTGCAGCTTGACGGCGATGAGCGGACCCGCCTCGGGGTCCAGGACACGGTGCGGGGTGGCGACGCGGCCGAGCCGGTCGCCGATGTAGCGCCGCGCGTTGCGGATCCCCTGGACCTGGGAGTCCTTGGCGTACGGGTTGGCCATCTGGAGGTCGCGGGCCTGGATCTGGCGGCGCAGGGTGTCGACGTCGAGCAGCGCCTTGCCCGTCAGCCCGTTCATCTTCTCGACGAGCTTGTCGAGGGTGTCGGCGATGACGAAGTCCGCGCCCCGGTCGAGGAACGCCTGCACCGGCGCCGGGGCGCCCTTGCCGAGCAGCCGGTCGCGCAGGACGGCCTTGCGGTCCTTGGCGGTGATGTCGGGGTTCTGCTCGGAGCCCGAGAGCGCGAACTCCTTCTCGACGATCTTGCGGGTGAGGATGAACCAGGAGTGGTCGTGCCCGGCGATGTCCTCGGTCGTCCGCAGGTGCTTGAGCGTGTTGAGGGTGTCGTAGCCCGGCAGACACGGGTCGGGCAGACGGCGGCCGAGGGCGTCGAACCACAGGGAGGACGGGCCGGGCAGGATGCGGATGCCGTGGCCGGGCCAGATCGGGTCCCAGTTCTGGATGCCCTCGGTGTAGTGCCACATGCGGTCGCGGTTGACCAGCCGGACGCCGGCCTCGGCGCTGATGTCGAGCATCCGGCCGTCGACGTAGGCGGGGACGCCGGTGACCATCTCGGCGGGCGGCGTGCCCAGCCGCTCGGGCCAGTAGCGCCGCACGATCTCGTGGTTGGCGCCGATGCCGCCGCTGGTGACGACCACGGCCTGGGCGGTCAGCTCGAAGTCGCCGATGCGGTCGCGGCCGGAGGCGACGCCTCGCGCGCTGTCGTCGGGGGCGAGGACCGTGCCGCGCACCCCGCGGGCGGCGCCGCCGTCCAGGACCAGCTCGTCCACCTGGTGCCGGTGGTAGAAGGTCAGCAGCCCGTCCTTCGCCGCCTGCTTGGCGTACCGCACGAACGGCTCGACGACGCCCGTGCCGGTGCCCCAGGCGACGTGGAAGCGGGGCACGGAGTTGCCGTGTCCGTCGGCGCGCAGATCACCGCGCTCCGCCCAGCCGACGGTCGGCACGAAGGAGATCCCGTGCCCGGCGAGCCAGGACCGCTTCTCCCCCGCCGCGAACTCGACGTAGGCGCGCGCCCAGCGCACCGCCCAGGAGTCCTCGTCGTCGGCGCGGTCGAACTGCGCGCTGCCCTGCCAGTCGCTCCAGGCGAGGTCGAACGAGTCCTTGATGCCGAGGCGGCGCTGTTCCGGGGAGTCGACGAGGAAGAGCCCGCCGAAGGACCAGAACGCCTGGCCGCCGAGGTTGGCGGCGTTCTCCTGGTCGACCAGGGCGACCCGCCGGCCCCTGCTGGTGAGTTCGTGCGCCGCGACCAGGCCCGCGAGGCCCGCTCCGACGACGATGACGTCCGCGTCCATGGCGTCCGCTGCCTTTCTCCTGAGGATGTCATTCCGGGGTGCCGCTGCCGTCGGTCAGCAGCGCGGTGAGCAGTTGCTTCAGCCAGACACGAGCACCCTCGACGTCCTTGTCCAGCAGCAGTTGGGCGGTGACGCCGTCGTAGGCCGCGACCACGGCGTGCGCCGCGCTGTCGACGTCTCCGAGCACGGCCGGGAGTTCGGCGAGTCCCTGGGCGCGGGCGAGCCGCTCGGCGATCGCCCGCCGCAGCCGCGCCCGGTGTTCCAGCAGGGTCTGCGCGACGTCCGGGGCGCGCGCGGCGTGCACCAGGAAGTCCGTCTTCACCAGGAGCCAGTCCAGGTCGAGGAGGAGCACCTCGGTGACCCGGTCGACGGCGGCGGGCACGTCGAGGTCGGGGCCGTCGAGGGCGAGGGCCCCGGACACCTGCTCGGCGATCAGGTCGGCACGTTGCCGGTAGAGGGCGAAGAACAGCTCGTCCAGGCTGTCGAAGTTGGAGTAGAAGGCGCCCCTGCTGTAGCCGGCGGCCTCGCAGACCTCCTCGATGGAGACCCGCCCGAAGCCCTTGGCGGCGAACACCTCGAAGGCGGCGTCGAGCAGCTTGGCCCGGGTGCGGACCCGGCGCCGGGTGACGCGCCCGGTCCTCCGTTCGGACGGCTCAGCCGTCTGTTCGGTCTGCTTCGCCGCCATCTCGGACCTCCGTTCGATACGGGAATGTATCCGATACACCGATGTATCGAAAGGTCTCTCGAAAAAAGCCGCGCCCCCTCCGCTCCCGCATGCGACCACCGAAGGGAACATACTTTCGATTAAGGCGTACGATGGGACCATGACCGCGCACCACCTCCAGGGCTCCCTCTTCGACCAGACCGAGGAACTGCGCCTCGGCCCCCTCGCCGGGATCCGCCGGACCACGCTCGGCGCGGGCGCCTGGATCGACGTGCTGCCGGGCTGGCTCACCGGCTCGGACACCCTGTTCGAAGAGCTGGCGACCGGGGTTCCCTGGCGTGCCGAGCGCCGGAAGATGTACGACAACGTCATCGACGTCCCGCGCCTGCTGGCGTTCTACGGAGCCGGTGACGAGCTGCCCCACCCGGTGCTCACCGAGGCGCGCCGGGCGCTGTCCGCGCACTACGCCGAGGAGCTGGGCGAGCCCTTCGTCACCGCCGGCCTGTGCCACTACCGCGACGGCCGGGACAGCGTCGCCTGGCACGGCGACCGGATCGGCCGCGGCGCCCGGGAGGACACCATGGTCGCGATCCTCTCGGTGGGCTCCCCGCGCGACCTGCTGCTGCGCCCGGCGCGCGGGGGCGAGACGGTACGGCGCCCGCTGGGACACGGCGATCTGATCGTGATGGGCGGCTCCTGCCAGCGGACCTGGGAGCACTGCGTGCCCAAGTCCACCCGCGCCGCCGGGCCGCGCATCAGCGTCCAGTTCCGCCCGAGCGGGGTGCGCTGAAACGGAGCCGACGGTGCGATCCTGGGACTGCTGGACCGGCCCCGGCCGCACCGCCGGCCGCCCGGCCGGGTCCTGGGGTATCTCGCGGTCCCGCGCTGCCGTTGTACGTGCTCCACCAGCCGGTGGTCGTCGCCTTCGCCTACGGCGTGGTCGGCCGGCCGACGCCGATCGTCGCCAAGTACGGAACGATCGTGGCCGCTTCACTGACGGTGATCCTGCTGGTGTACGAGTACGGGGTGCGCCGGACGCGGGTGACGAGATTCCTGTTCGGCATGCGCGGAACCCCACCATCCACTCACCTCCGGTGATCTGCTTTGCTGTCCCCGTCGACGACGGATCTCCAGGACACGGGACGGCCATGCGGGCAGACGTACGGCAAGTGGCGGACGGCACCTACCTGGTGCACGGCAGCAACACCAACTGGGTGATCCTCACCGAGGGGGACGCCGTCACCCTGATCGACACCGGCTACCCGGGAGACCGGCAGCTGGTCCTGGACTCCCTCGCCTCCGTGGGCAGTTCACCGGAGGCGGTCACGGCCGTGCTGATCACCCACGCCCACAACGACCACCTGGGCTCCGCCGAGCACCTGCGCTCGGAGTTCGGCACCCCGGTGTATCTGCACGAGGCCGAAGTACCGCACGCCCGAAGGGAGTTCCTTCAGCAGGTGAGCGTGGGCGAGGTGCTGAGGAACGCCTGGCGGCCCGGCGTCCTGCCGTGGATGGTGCACGCGCTGCGCTCCGGCGGCACCGAGCAGCACCCGGTCACCGCGCCCGAGGCGTTCCCCGGCGCCGGCGGCCCGCTCGACCTGCCCGGCCGGCCCGTCCCGGTGCACACCCCCGGCCACACCAGCGGCCACGCCGTCTTCCACCTTCCGGAAGCGGGCGTGGTCATCTCCGGCGACGCCCTGGTCAGCGGCCATCCGACCTCCCGGCTGGAGGGGCCGCAGCTGCTGCCGGACATGTTCCACCACGAGCGCGCCCGCGCGGTGGAGTCCCTGCGCGTGATCGAAGGGCTCCCGGCCGACCTGCTGCTGCCCGGACACGGCCCGCTGCACCAGGGGTCCGTGAAGGCGGCGGCCGAGCAGGCCCGCGAACGCGCCGTCTAAGGTCAGGCCATGGCTTTGCAGATCAGCGCCACCAACCCGGAGCATCCGGCACTCCTGCTGGAGCTGCCCTGGCACCTGCCCCTGGAGGAGTGGCCCGAGGAGGTCCTCGTCCCGCTGCCGCGCGGCATCTCCCGCCACGTGGTGCGCTACGCCCAGGCCGGCGACGAGGTGATCGCCGTCAAGGAGCTCGCCGAGCGCCCCGCGCTGCGCGAGTACGAGCTGCTGCGCGACCTGGACCGGCTCGCCATCCCCGCCGTCGACCCGCTGGCCGTGGTCACCGGCCGCGCCGACGAGGGCGGCACCCCGCTGGAGTCGGTGCTGGTCACCCGGCATCTCGGCGGATCGATGCCGTACCGCTCGATGTTCGAGACGACCATGCGCCCGGCGACCATGCACCGGCTCATGGACGCCCTCGCGGTGCTGCTGGTGCGGCTGCATCTGGCCGGGTTCGCGTGGGGCGACTGCTCGCTGTCCAACACGCTGTTCCGACGGGACGCGGGCGCCTACGCCGCCTATCTCGTCGACGCCGAGACCGGCGACCTGCACCCCCGGCTGAGCCCCGGCCAGCGCGACTACGACCTCGACCTCGCCCGCGTCAACATCAGCGGCGAGCTGCTCGACCTGGAGGCGTCCGGGGCACTGCACCCCTCGGTGGACCCGATCGAGTTCGGCACGGAGATCTGCGCCCGCTACGGGGCGCTGTGGCAGGAACTGACCCGTACCTCGGTCTACCCGGCGGGCAAGTACCACTACATCGAGCGCCGGATCCGCCGGCTCAACGAGCTCGGTTTCGACGTCGCCGAGATGCAGATCGAGCACTCCTCCAACGGCGACACGGTCACCTTCGTGCCCAAGGTCGTCGACGCGGGCCATCACCAGCGCCAGCTGCTGCGCCTCACCGGCCTGGACACCGAGGAGAACCAGGCCCGGCGGCTGCTGAACGACCTCGAGAGCTGGATGGCCACCCAGGACGACTACGCCCCGGGCGACCCCCTCGCCGCCCGCCCCGAGGTGCTCGCGCACCGCTGGGTGCGGGACGTCTTCCGGCCCACCGTGCGCGCGGTCCCCCTCGAGCTGCGCGGCGCCATGGATGCGGCGGAGATCTACCACGAGCTCCTCGAACACCGCTGGTACCTCTCGGAGCACGCGCAGCACGACATCGGGCTCGGCACGGCGGTCGAGGACTACATCAACAAGATCCTGCCCAAGGCACGGGAGACCCTGGAGCCGACGATCCCTGAGTGAGTCACTCGTGGGGCACGACGGCGACCGGGCAGTCCGCGTGGTGCAGGACGCCGTGCGCCACCGAGCCGATCCGGGCGCCCACGGCCGTGCGGTGGGCGCGGCGGCCGACCACCATCAGCTGCGCCCGCCCGGACACCGACAGCAGCACCTGCCCGGCGCTGCCCATCTCCACGTGCTCCACCACCGGCACGTCGGGGAACCGCTCCCGCCACGGTTCCAGGGCCTCGGCCAGCGCCTTCTTCTCGTACGGCTCCAGGCCGCCGGCGTCGTCGGCGAGCTTGAGCGAGCCGGGGCTGTAGGCGAACACCGGCGGGAGCGTCCAGGCCCGTACCGCACGGACGCCCGCGCCCCGGGCGGCCGCCGTCTCGAACGCGAAGCGCAGCGCGGGGGCGCTGTCCTCGGGCTCGCCGTGCTGGCCGACGACGATCTCGTGGCCGGCCACCTCGGACGACGCCTCGTCACCGGCGCGGACCAGCACGACCGGGCGCGCGGCCTCGGCGATCACCTGCTGGCCGACCGAGCCCAGCAGGAACCCGACCACCGGCCCGTGCCCGCGCGAGCCGAGCACCAGCAGTTCCGCGTCCGCCGCCGCGGCGACGAGCGTCCCTATCGGATTGCCCTCCCGGACGTCGACGGTGACTTCGAGCGCCGGGTGCCGCTCGGCCACCGTCGCGACCGCCTGCCGCACGGCGTCCCGCACCCACTGCTCCTGGGCGTCCCGGTCGGCCACGTCGGCCGCCGCGTTCGGCTGGAACCGCCAGGCGTGCACCACCCGCAGTTCCAGGTCGCGCCGGACGGCCTCGCGGGCCGCCCAGGCGAGCGCCGCGAGGCTCTCGTCCGTCCCGTCGACCCCTGCCGTGATCGGGACCGTCATCCCGCCGCCTCCTCGTGTCGTGATCACATCCGTCGGGCCCAGTCTTCACTACGCTTCGCCCATGGCACTGGAGTGGGAGCAAGTGGTCATCGACTCGGCCGACCCGGTGGCGCTGGGGCGCTGGTGGGCCGCCGCCCTCGGCTGGGTCGTGGTCGGCGACGCGTCCGACGAGTACGAGATCCGACCGGAGCGAGACCGGCTGCCGGGCCTGATCTTCGTGCCCGTCCCGGAGGGCAAGACGGTCAAGAACCGGCTCCACCTGGACTTCCGCCCCGACGACCAGCACGCCGAGGTGACCCGCCTGCTGTCCCTGGGCGCCCGTCACACCGACATCGGTCAGGGCGAGCAGCCCTGGGTGACGCTGGTCGACCCCGAGGGCAACGAGTTCTGCGTGCTGGGGGCGCGGCGGCCGTCCTGACCGCGTGCGCCCGGTCCTGATCTCAGAGCGCACGGTCCGCGGGTATCCCGGAGCGGACCGGTGCGATCGAACATACGATGGGCGGAGCCGGCGCGCGGGCTTCGCCGTGCCGCCGTGAGTGACGACCCTCTCGGGGTGGGAGACGTATGGCACAGGCCGCTGATTCGGCGCGGACCGTCATCCTGACCGTGGACGACGACCCGGGGGTCTCCCGTGCCGTCGCCCGTGACCTGCGGCGCCGTTACGGCGGCGCGTACCGGATCGTGCGCGCCGAGTCCGGGGAGTCCGCGCTGGAGGCGCTGCGCGAGCTGAAACTCCGTGGCGACCTGGTGGCCGTCATCCTCGCCGACTACCGGATGCCCCAGATGAACGGCATCGAGTTCCTCGAACAGGCCCTGGACGTGTATCCGGGCGCCCGTCGCGTGCTGCTCACCGCGTACGCCGACACGAGCGCGGCGATCGACGCGATCAACGTCGTCGACCTCGACCACTACCTGCTCAAGCCGTGGGACCCGCCGGAGGAGAAGCTCTACCCCGTCCTGGACGATCTGCTGGACGCCTGGCGGTCCAGCGACTTCCGGCCCGTGCCCGCCACGAAGGTGGTCGGGCACCGCTGGTCGGCGCGGTCCTCGGAGGTGCGGGAGTTCCTGGCCCGCAACCAGGTGCCGTACCGCTGGTACTCCGCCGACGAGCCGGAGGGACAGCGGCTGCTGGCCGCGGCCGGAGTCGACGGGCAGCGGCTGCCGCTGGTGGTCACCGCGGACGGCACGCCCCTGGTCGAGCCGGACGCGCCCGAACTGGCCGCCCACGTGGGGCTGGCGACGACGCCGACGGCCGAGTTCTACGACCTGGTGGTGATCGGCGGCGGCCCGGCCGGGCTCGGCGCGGCGGTGTACGGGGCCTCCGAGGGCCTGCGCACGGTGCTGGTGGAGCGGTCCGCGACCGGTGGCCAGGCGGGGCAGAGCTCCCGTATCGAGAACTACCTCGGCTTCCCGGACGGCGTGTCCGGGGCCCAGCTCACCGACCGGGCCCGGCGGCAGGCCACCAAGTTCGGCGCCGAGATCCTCACCGCGCGCGAGGTGACCGGGCTCGAGGTCAACGGCTCCGCGCGCGTCGTGCGGTTCTCGGACGGCTCGGCGGTGGCCGCGCACAGCGTGATCCTCGCGACGGGTGTGTCGTACCGGCAGCTGGCGGCGCCGGGCTGCGACGACCTGACCGGCTGCGGGGTGTTCTACGGGGCGGCGCTCACCGAGGCGGCCTCCTGCCAGGGGCAGGACGTCTACATCGTGGGCGGCGCCAACTCGGCCGGCCAGGCGGCCATGTACCTGGCGAGAGGCGCCAAGTCCGTCACGCTGCTGGTGCGCGGGGAGTCCCTGGCGGCGTCGATGTCGTACTACCTGATCCAGCAGATCGACGAGTCGCCCAACATCTCCGTGCGCCCCGGCACGGTCGTCGAGGCCGCGCACGGGGACGGCCGCCTGGAGCAGCTGACACTGCGGGACGTGACGACCGGCGAGACCGAACTCGTCGACGCGCAGTGGATGTTTGTGTTCATCGGCGCTGCCCCGCTGACCGGCTGGCTGGACGGCACGGTGCTGCGCGACGAGCGTGGGTTCATCCTCGCCGGGCCCGACCTCACTCCGGACGGGCGGCCGCCGGCGGACTGGGCGCTGGACCGGCCGCCGTACCACCTGGAGACCAGTATTCCCGGCGTGTTCGTGGCGGGCGACGCGCGCGCCGAGTCCGCGAAGCGCGTCGCGTCCGCCGTAGGAGAGGGAGCCATGGCCGTGATGCTCGTCCACCGGTACCTGGAGCAGTCATGAGCGGGCAGGTGATGCCGTGCAGCCCGACCGAGATCAGCTCGCTGTTCCTGTTCGAGAAGCTCTCCCCCGAACAGCTCGGACGGCTGTGCAGCGAGGGCCGGGTGGAGAGGTTCGAGCCCGGTCCGGTGTACACCGAGGGCGACCCGGCGACCTGCTTCTACGTGATGGTCGAGGGCTCGGTCGTGCTGTACCGCCGGGTCGGCGGGGACGACATCGAGGTGAGCCGCACCTCCCAGCGCGGGGTGTACGCCGGGGCCATGCAGGCCTACCTGGGGGACCAGGTGCCGCAGGTCTACAACAACTCGATGCGGGTGACCGAGCCGACGCGGTTCTTCGTGCTGCCCGCCGAGTCGTTCTCGGCGATCATGCGGGAGTGGTTCCCGATGGCGGCGCACCTGCTGGAGGGGCTGTTCTTCGGCTCGAAGAACACCCAGCGGGCCGTCGGGCAGCGGGAACGGCTGCTGGCCCTGGGCTCGTTGTCGGCGGGTCTCACCCATGAGCTCAACAACCCGGCCGCGGCGGCCGTGCGGGCCACCGCGACGCTGCGGGAGCGGGTGGCGAAGATGCGGCACAAGCTGGCCGTCATCGCGTCCGGAGCCTACGACCCGGAGGCGCTGGCCCGGTTGATCGAGATCCAGGAGCGCACGGCCGAACTGGTCGCGAAAGCACCGGTGTTGAGCCCACTGGAGGCCTCCGACCGGGAGGACGACCTCACCGACTGGCTCGACGACCACGGCATCCAGGAGGGCTGGCGGATCGCGCCGACCTTCGTGCAGGCCGGGCTGGACGTGGACTGGCTGGAGCAGATCGCGGCCGCCGTCGACGAGGAGATCCTGCCGAGCGCGATGGGGTGGCTCAACTACACGGTCGAGACCGAGCTGTTGATGGACGAGATCGACGACTCCACCAACCGCATCTCGCACCTGGTCGACGCCGCCAAGCAGTACTCGCAGCTCGACCGCGCCCCCTACCGGGTCGTCGACGTGCACGAACTCCTCGACAGCACCCTGCTGATGCTGTCGGGCAAGATCGGGCAGCGCATCGAGGTCGTCAAGGACTACGACCGTGCCCTCCCGGCGATCCCGGCCTACCCGGCGGAGCTCAACCAGGTGTGGACGAACCTCGTCGACAACGCCGTCTTCGCCGTGAACAGCGCGGGCGGCGAAGGCACGTTGACCGTGCGGACGGCACGTGAGGGCGACCGGCTGCTGGTGGAGTTCCGCGACACGGGCCCCGGCATCCCGCCGGACGTCCGGGGCCGCATCTTCGACCCCTTCTTCACCACCAAGCCGGTGGGCGAGGGCACCGGGCTCGGCCTGGACATCTCCTGGCGGATCGTCGTCAACAAGCACCACGGCAACCTCCATGTGGAGTCCGTGCCGGGCGACACCCGCTTCCAGGTGCTGCTGCCGCTGACCGCCCCCGACCCCGAGAGTGCACCCGACCCCGAGACCGCCGAGGAGCCCGCATGACCGACGTGGACGCGATCGACCCGACCGTTCCGCCCAGCAGCGCCGGCTGCGTGGACTGCGACGCGGCGGGCGGCTGGTGGTTCCACCTGCGGCGCTGCGCGACCTGTGGCCATGTCGGCTGCTGCGACTCCTCCCCCGCGCAGCACGCCACCGCGCACTACAAGGCGACCGGGCATCCCCTGGTGCGCAGTTTCGAGCCGGGCGAGGAGTGGTTCTGGGACTACTCCACCGACGAGCTGTACGAGTCCGGGCCCGAGCTCGCCCCTCCGACCGGTCACCCCGCGGACCAGCCCGTGCCGGGCCCGGCCGGGCGGGTGCCCGAGGACTGGGCGCGGTCACTGCACCGTTGAGAGCGGGCCGTCGGGCCCGGCCCGTCGAGAGCGGACCGGAAGGGCTCCCGGGAGTGTCCCGCTAGGGCTCCTGGCATCGTCCCGGCAGGGCTCCGTTCCTGGTCGCGGGCCGCGTTGTCGGTGGCGCGTGCCAGGATGGGGTCGTGTCGCAGACCGTGTTCGCCACCCCGTTCATCGGCCGGGAAGAGGAGCTCGCCCGGCTCTCCGGCGTGCTCGAAGGCGCCCGGGGCGGTGAGTCGCGCGCGGTGCTGATCGCCGGGGACGCCGGCGTGGGCAAGACCCGGGTCCTGGACGAGGTCGCCGCGCGGGCGGCCCGCTCCGGCATGACCGTGCTCACCGGGCACTGCGTCGACCTCGGTGACGTGGGGCTGCCCTATCTGCCGTTCACCGAGATCCTCGGCCTGCTCGCCGCCGACGAGCGGTTCGCCGCCGTCCTCGCCGCGCACCCCCTGGTCGACCGGCTGCTCGGCGCGGGCACGGACGCCGACCAAGCGGGTCCCGCCGCGCGGTCCGGCAGCGGAGAAGGGCGGCTGAGGCTGTTCGAGGGGATGGCGGCGCTGCTCGCCGACCTGTCGGACGTCACACCGCTGCTCCTCGTCCTGGAGGATCTGCACTGGGCCGACCAGTCCTCCCGGGACCTGCTGCGCTTCCTGCTCAGCCGGGGTTTCCTCCAGCGGTCCACCGGCAACGGCTCCGGTCACCGGCTGGCGGTACTGGCCTCCTACCGGGCGGACGACCTGCACCGCCGGCACCCGCTGCGCCCGCTGCTGGCGGAGCTGGTGCGGCTGCCGGCCGTGGACCGGCTGGAGCTGCGCCCGCTGGCGGACGCCGAGGTGACCCGGTTGCTGCGTGCCCTGGAGGGCCGGCCGCTGCCGGACGCCACGGTGCGCCGGATCGTGGAGCGCGCGGAGGGCAACGCCTTCTACGCCGAGGAGTTGCTCGCGGCCACGGACACGGAGGCCGGCGGAATGCCCAGCGGGCTGGCCGACCTCCTCCTCATCCGCGTCGAGCAACTCCCCGACACCGCCCAGCAGGTACTGCGGACCGCCGCCGTCGCCGGCCGGCGGGTGGAGCACGACCTGCTGCGGGACGCGGTGGGACTGCCGGAGGACGAGCTGGAGTCGGCGCTGCGGGAGGCCATCGGCCACCAGCTCCTGGTCGCGGGCGACGACGGCGCGTACGCCTTCCGGCACGCCCTCGCCCGCGAGGCGGTGTACGCCGATCTGCTGCCGGGCGAACGGTCGCGGCTGCACGGCGCGTTCGCCGCTCTGCTGGCCGGCCGGGGCCACCGGGCCGAGACGGCGGCGGAGCGCGCCCACCACTATCGCGAGAGCCATGACCTGGGTGAGGCCCTCGCCGCCTCGCTGGAGGCCGCCGACCACGCCCGGCGGGTCGGCGCGCCCGCCGAGGAACTGCGTCATCTGGAGGCCCTGCTCGACCTGTGGGAGTCGGTGCCCGCGACAGCCCTACCGTCGGGCGAGGCGGCCGACCGGGTCACACTGATGCTGCGCGCCTCGGCGGCGGCCGCGCACGCCGGGGAGGCGCACCGCGCGGTCTCCCTGACCCGGGCCGCGCTCGCGGGCGTCGGCCAGGACGCCGACTCCGAACTCGCCGCCCGGGTGCGGTACACACTGGCCGGCACGCTCATGGGCGTCGACAGTCTGACGGCCGCGTTCGCCTACAGCAGCGAGGCGTTGGCGATGATCCCCGCCGAGCCGCCGACGCCGACCTGGGTGTGGGCCGCCGCCACGCATGTGCTGGCGGCCCGTCAGGTCGGTGAATTCGACAGCGCCCTGCGCGTCGCGCACCAGGCGCTGCGCGCCGCCGAGGAACTCGATCTGACGGACGCGCGTGCCGACCTCCTGGTCTCGCTGGCCAACCTCGAGGGCGACGGCCGCCGCTCCGCCGAGGGCCGCGCGCGGCTGACGGAGGCGCGGGAACTGGCCCGGCGCGGCGGCAACGCGCCGGTGGAGATGCGGGCCCTGTTCACCCTGGCCATCGGCGCCTTCGAGGCCGGGGAGCTGGCGGAGTGCCTGCCCTGGCTGGCCGAGGGCCTGGACCGGGCCCGCCGGGCGGGGCTGCTGTCCTCGCCGTATCCGCTGGAGATGCGGTACCTCCAGCTGCTGGTGCTCTACACGCTGGGCCGCTGGGACGAGTGTCTGCGGACGGCGACGACCGACCTGGCGGTGCTGCCCGCGTCGGGTGGATTCGCGGTGGGGCCTGCCCTGTACGTGGGCCTGGCACGCGGTGACAGGGGCGTCGTCGACCGGGCCCGGACCCTGATCGAGGGGCGCTTCGACTGGATGGCGGCGCTCGTCGCGGGCATCGTGCTGACCGACGCGGCGGTACTGAGCGGTGACGCCGAGGCGGCGGTGGCCCGGCTGCGGTCCTCGGTCGAGGCTCTCACGGACGAGGCGGGCATGCTCCCGGACGTCACGGTCCGGCTCACCGCGCTCGCCCTCACGGCGGTCGCCGAGGCGGCGGCCAAGGCGCGGCTCGGCGGGGACGAGGCGGCGGCCGACCGCTGGTCGGCGATCGCGACGGAACTCCTGGAACCGGCCCGGTCGGTGGCCCTGCGGGGCGCGACGGGCCTGCCGCAGGGTCCGGAGGGGCGCGCCTGGCTGGCCCGCGCGGAGGCCGAGTGGGTCTGGGCCACCACCGGGCCCGACCCGGCGGCCTGGGAGAGGACGGTGGCGGCGTTCGGCTACGGCGACGCCTACGAACTCGCCCGGTGCCGACTGCGGTACGCGCAGACCCTGCTGGCCGCCGGCCGGCGCGAGGACGCGGCGACCGAGGCCCGCGCCGCCCGGGAGACCGCCGTACGGCTTGGCGCCACACCCCTGCTGGAGCGGGCGGACGACCTGCTCCGGCGTGGACGCCTCACGGACGCCGGGCCCGCCGCGCGGGGCGGTCCGGTCGCCCTGACGGCCCGGGAGCGGGATGTCCTGCGGCTGCTCGCGCTCGGCCGGAGCAACCGGCAGATCGGCGAGGAGCTGTTCATCAGCGGCAAGACGGCGAGCGTCCATGTCTCCAACATCCTCGCCAAGCTGAGCGCGGCGAGCCGTACGGAGGCCGTGGCGATCGCCTACCGCGAGCGGCTGCTCGAACCGGAGCTCGGCGCGTCGGGCTGATCCCGGTGCGGTGACATCAGCCAACGGTGCGGTGATCACAGGACTACGGAACGCACGCGGGCGAAGCGGCGGTTCGGGCATCGGGCCCGGCTCGCACCGACCCCTGCGCAGGTCCTGGTCCTGGACGGTCAGGCGCAGCCGCCCGGGGCACCATCGAGGAGCCGGGGAAGGACATCGCGCAGAAGGCCGGGCTGAACCGCTCCATCAGCCAGGAGGCATGGGGCCGCACGGGCGGCTTCGCGGACGGCGGCCCCTCGGGCACGTACTGGACGCAGCTCTTCGGCGCCTTACACCCCACCAGCCCCCGGGGGGTGATCTACGCCTCACAGGCAACCCCCCTCACCGTGCCCGCGTCTTGACCGGCAGCACACCGCACTATTCCCACCGTGTATACACAGAGTGCATACCTGAATACCCGGTGGCCTGCCGAAGGGAACCGATGTACGGCAAGGCATTCGCCCCGGAGTACCAGGGCGCTCTCACCACCCTGTCCGTGAACTCCTCGCTGGACGACGTACTGGCCGTCGGCACCGAGCGGTTGCGGGCGGCGGAGCAGGCCGGGGAACACGGCGAGGCGGCCCGCTCGGGGCTCGCGGTCGCCGAGGCGCACCGGCGTCTGGGACAGGTGCGGGAGGCAGACCGGGCCTGGAAGGCGAGTTACCGGGCGGCCCGGGACGCCGGGGACGTCGCCGCGATGGCGTGGGCCCTGTGGAGCGGCGGCACCCTGGCCCGGCAGCGGGGCGCGTTCCCGCTGGCCCGGCGGCTGCTGGGGCTCGCGGCCGACCTGGGCGAGCGGGGCGGCGACATCGTGGTCCGCGGTTACTCGCTGGCCGGGCTGGCGGAGACCGGACGGATCCAGGGCGACTACGAGGCCGTGGGCAGGCTGCACGAGCAGTTGCTGGCCGAGGCGCGCAGGCGCGGCGAGGCGCGGCACACGGTGTGGGCCCTGGAGGGCATCGCGCAGATGCACCGCAACTCCGGCGACCACGACACCGCGTACGCCCTCTTCGAGGAGGCCTCCCGCATCGCCGAGCGCGCCGAGGACCGCCGCGGCCACGCCTGGGCGCTGCGCGGGCTGGCCGACATCGTCTCCGCGCGGGACGGGGACACCGAACGCGCGCTCGGCCTGCTGACGGAGGCCGAGGTGTCCTGCCGTGCGATGAACCTGACCGGAGCGCTGGCCTACAACCACAAGATGCGCGGCAACGTCCTGTACCGGGCGGGGCGTTACCCCGAGGCGCGGCGGCTGTACACGCAGGCGTTCGACGAGTTCCGCGCCATGGGCGAGCCGCGCGGCGAGGCACTCTCCCGGCTCGGCCTGACGAAGGCGCTGGCCCGGCTGGGCCGCGACCGCGGGGAGACGGCGGCCGAACTGGCCGAACTGGCAAGGGAGCTGGAGCGCATCGGGCTGCGGCACGCCCGCCAGATGGTCGCCCGCGCACAGACCGAGCTGGGGGTCGAGACGTCGACCCCGGCGACAGCGACAGCGACAGCGACAGCGACAGCGACAGCGACAGCGACAGGGGCACCGGCACGGGAGCCCACTCCGGCTCCCGCGGCCGCATCCACACCCAGCGTTTCCGACGAGCACGCGGCGGTAGGCCGGTGACCGCGCTCGGCACGACGGTGCGGGAAGCCACCGCGACTCGGTCCCGCGCTCCGCAGATCCTCGCCCGCTGCCGGGCGTTGGTGCGACCCGCGCTCGTGGCGGCCGTGGGGCGGACGCACCCGTGGGTGGGCGAGATGGCCGGCTACTCCTTCGGCTGGTGCGGGGTCGGCGGGGTGCCCGCGGCCGGTTCCGGAGGCAAGGGCGTACGGCAGGCCCTCGCGGTGCTCGGCGCCGAGGCGGCCGGTGCGCCCGCCGCGGCCGGGGTGCCCGCGGCGGTGGCGGTGGAACTGGTGCACGCCTTCTCCCTGCTCCACGACGACATCATGGACGGCGATCCGACCCGGCGTGGGCGTGCCACGGCGTGGAAGGCGTACGGCACGGGACCGGCGGTCCTGGCGGGTGACGCCCTGTTCGCCCTGGCGGTGGAGACCCTCGCGCTCCAGCCCGCCCCGGCCGGCGCCGCCGCCGTACGCCTGCTGTCCGGCGCCCTCGGGGACCTCGTCCGCGGACAGGCCGACGACCTGCTGTTCGCCGCGCGGCCCTGGTCGGGTCCGGAGCGGGTGCGGCCGGACGCCTATCGGGCGATGGCCGAGGGCAAGACCGGTGCGCTGCTCGGCTGTGCGGCCGCGCTGGGGGCCGTGCTGGCCGGCGCGTCCCCGGCCGCCGTGGCCGCACTGGACCGGGCGGGGCGGCATCTCGGGGTCGCGTTCCAGGTGGTCGACGACGTGCTGGGTATCTGGGGCGACCCGTCGGTCACCGGTAAGCCTGTCCACGGCGATCTGCGCGAGCGGAAGAAGACGTTCCCGGTGCTGGCCGCGCTGGACTCACCCGCTCCCGCCGCGCGTCGGCTGGCCGCGCTTCTGGAGCGGGGCGGCGACCCGGGTGAGGCGGCGGCGCTGGCCGAGGCGGCGGGTGGCCGTGCCGCGGCGCTGGCCGAAGCGGGCCGGCAGGTCGCCGCCGCCGAGTCGGTGCTGGCGGACGCACCGCTGGCCGCCGGCGCCGTACGCGACCTGCGCTCCCTGATCGGCTTCGCGGTGCGCCGGGACCTCTGACCCGGCCCGGCCGTGCTCGCGGAACGCGCTTCCATCGGTCCCGACCGGGCCGCTCCACCGGGCACCTCCACCTGTTTAGGAAAATCGCCGAGAGGGCCGCCGAGCAGGAATGCAGCGCGGCCCAGAAGGTCGTTCCCGGGAACCGCGACGAGTCCCGCCCGGCTTGTTTACCGCTGGTTACACCGCAGGACGGACGCAGGACGACCCCCGGCAATTCCCTTTTCTCGTACATGCACTCGACCCAAAGCGGCGCCCTTTTTGAATAAAAGACAGGAATCGCATCGGAGTTGCCCTCCAATTGAACGGACCCCCGCACGCCGGTCGTACCACTGGGAAAGGTAAGTGCCGGCGGTTCAGCGAGGGATGGCCATGGTCAAGACGCACGTCTCCACGCACGAGTGGGTCGCCGGGAGGTACCGGCTGCTCGACGTCGTCCACCGGGAGACGAACCGCGTCGGCTGGTACGGCGAGTACGTCGAGGACACCGGGACGTCCCGGCCCTGCCTGGTCACCAGGATCGGGCTGCCGGCCGACCAGGGCGAGGAGAAGGCCCGCCAGGCCGCCGACCGGGTCCTGCGCATGTCGGAGACAATGGCGCGGCTGTGTCCCGGCCGGATCGCCACGGTCGTCGACGCCGTGGAGGAGGCGGGTTCCCTGTGGACCGTCACCGAGTGGATCGACGGTCTGCCCCTGAGTCAACTCCTCGATCAGAAGGGGGCGTTCAGCCCGGCCAAGGCGGCGGCGATCGGGCTGCAGCTGCTGGACGTGCTCGAGGTCGCGCACGGTGAGGGCATCACCCACGGCGAGCTGAGCCCCGGTCAGATCTTCGTGCGGGCCAGGGGCCCCCTCGTGCTCACCGGATTCGGACTGACGGGCGCGACCCTCGCCCCCCGGGTGGCGGCTCCGGCGTACGCCTCCCCCGAGCAGGCCCGGGACGACCGGATCGGCCCGGCGGCCGACCTGTGGGCGCTGGGCGCGATCCTGTACACGATGGTCGAGGGGCGGCCGCCGTACCGGGACCGCGACCGGCCCGAGAGCACGCTGAAGGGAGTGGACCGGCTGCCGCTGCGCACCCCGCTGCGGGCCGGTTCGCTCACCCCCACCGTGCAGGGGCTGCTGCGCAAGGACTCCCGGGAGCGGCTGACCAGGACCGTCGTACGCCAGTCCCTCACCCGGGTGCTGGACGAGGATCCGCACGCCGTCCTGCAGGCACCCCGGTTGAAGCGGGCCTGCGCCGCCGCCCGGTACGTCGGTCCGCGGTGGAGCGGCCGGGCCATGGCGGCCGGGACGGCGCTGGCCGTCGTCACCGTGGCGGTCGCCGCCCTCGCCGTGACCCACCAGCTGCCCGACACCGACGACACCGCGGGGGGCGGCACGCAGGCCCGGCCGTCCGCGTCGGCCGCGACACCCGGCGAGGACGCCGGCGAAAGAGACCCCGCGACACCGGCGCCGACCGCGCCGACCGCGCCGACCGCGCCGACCGCGCCGGGCACCCCGTCGCCCGGCGGGTCCCCGGAATCCTCCCCCTCGGCACCCGCCACCGCCGACGCCCTCCCCGAGGGCTACCGCGTGTACCGCTCGCCCGAGGGTTTCTCGGTCGCGCTGCCCAAGGGCTGGAAGCCGCTGGAGACCGCGCGCGACACCGACGGGGCGTACCGCGTCACCTTCGGGGCGACCGGAGATCCGCGCACCCTCGCGGTGACCTACAGCGAGAGCGCCGGACCGGACCCGGTGGCCGTCTGGCGCGAGGACGTCGAGCCCGATCTGAAGAAGGACGCCGGTTTCCGTCGGCTCGGCGACATCGAGGCGACGACGTACCAGGGATACAAGGCCGCCGACATGGAGTGGCTCATGGACGCCGACGGCACCCAGGTGCGCACGTTCGGCCGCGGTTTCCTCCTCGGCGGGCACCGCAGTTTCTCGCTGCGCTGGACGACACCCGCGGCGGACTGGGGCAAGAGCGCCAACCGCGAGGCGCTGGACACGTTCCTGCGGACCTTCCGGCCGGGTTCAGCCGCCTGACCTCGGCGATCGGCGCGGTGCGCGCAGCCTGCGCAGCGGGGCGCCGTGCAACGGCTTCGTGTCCCAGCGGGCGGTGAACGTCCGGTCGGTGAGGGAGCAGGTCACCCGCAGGCGGTGCGGGGTCTCGAGGAACGCGACGTGCACCGCGAGGGTGTCGCCGTCGGTCCAGCCGCCGCTCACCGCGGTGGGCGGTGGTTCCCCGCCCGGTTGCCGGCCGCCGGGCCCCAGGGGCAGTTCCAGCCGCCGGTCACCGGGCTTCTCGACGAGACTCAGCGTCCAGCCGTCGGTGCCCCCGGTGACGACGGCTCCGGTCAGTCCCGGCTGGTCGGCGCAGACTCCGCCGCAGGGGGTGAACTCGGCGCCCGTCCACTGCGCGCCCCGCTCGGGCGGCGCGGGCGCGCCGGGGGCAGGGGGCAGTGCGAGCTGTGCCAGGCGCCGTGCGAGGGCCGCGTCGGCCTCCTCCCGGCCGGTCAGCGGTTCCGGCCGGAACGCGGGCAAAAGATGCTCCCAGACCAGGGTGAGCAGGGCCTGCATGTCGTCGGTCGCCGCCGTCGTGGCGATCACGACGTCGTGCTCGGGCAGGACCACACAGAACTGTCCGTAGGCCCCGTCACCGCGATAGCCGTGCCGGGAGCGCCAGAACTGGAAGCCGTAGCCGCGCTCCCAGTCCGCGCGGTCCGCGTCGGCCGTCGCGGACGGCGCCGTCACCGTGTGCTCGCGGGTCGCCTCGGCCACCCACTCCTCGGACAGCAGCCGCTCCCCCTCCCACACGCCGCCGTCCAGGTACAGCTGCCCGAGCCGGGCGATCGCGTCCGTGGTGCTGTGCAGCCCGCTGAAGCCGATCTCACGGCCGGAGCGGTCGGTCAGCCAGGCGACCTCGCCGATACCGAGCGGATCCAGCAGCCGCGGCCGCAGATAGGCGGTGAGTGACTCTCCGGTGACGCGCTGCAGGATCGCGGCGAGCGCGTAGGTGGCGGGCTGGTTGTACGCGAACACGGTTCCCGGGTCGTGGTCCGGCGGCAGCAGCAGGAAGCCCCGGACGAGGTCGTCGGGGTCGAGCGCGTGCGCCCGTTCGTACGTCTCCTCCTCGTGCCCGCTCGCCATCGCCGCCACGTGCCGCACCAGCATCGCGCGGCTGCGCGGGTCGGTGATCTCCGCGTCGAGCTCCGGGAAGTACGAGAGCACGGGATCATCGAGTCCGATCAGCCCCTCGGCGACGGCGAACCCGACGGCCGTGGACGTGAAGCTCTTGCTGAGCGAGTACAGCAGCTGCAGCCGGTCGGGGGTGTACGGCGCCCACCAGCCGGCGGCGACGAGGCGGCCGTGGCGCAGGATCATCAGGCTGTGCGGCTCGATGACCTCGGCCGACTCGACGGCGTCGAGGAAGGCGAGAACGCCCAGGGCGTCGACGCCCTGGGCGGACGGGGGGCTCGAAGGCAGTGGGCGGGCGCTCATCCCCGCATCCTCTCCCGGACGACGACGATGATCGACGGTCTGTTTCCGGTCATGGCTGCCTGTTTCCTCCCCCGGCAGCCGGGGACTCGGCACCCATGGTGCAAATCGGATACACGATGATGACCGAACAGGCCGGCCCTCGTGACCTGGTCGACCACGTGGTGCGTGCCGAGGAGGCGGGCTTCGACTTCTCGGTGACCTCGGACCACTACTTTCCGTGGCTGCGCTCGCAGGGTCACGCGCCGTACGCGTGGAGCGTGCTCGGCGCCGCCGCCCAGGCCACGTCACGCATTCCGCTGATGACGTACGTGACGTGTCCGACCTTCCGCTACCACCCGGCCGTGGTGGCGCAGAAGGCCGCCACGATGCAGCTGCTGTCCGAGGGGCGCTTCCGGCTGGGCCTGGGCTCCGGGGAGAACCTCAACGAACATGTGGTGGGCGGCGGTTGGCCCTCCGTGGACGTGCGGCACGAGATGCTCGAAGAGGCCGTGGAGATCATCCGCGCGCTGTTCGAGGGTGGGCATGTGACCCGGCACGGCACCCACTACGACGTGGACTCGGCCCGGCTGTGGGACCTGCCCGACGAGCCGCCCCCGATCGGCATCGCCGTCTCCGGCGAGCGTTCGTGCGCGCTCGCGGGCCGGCTGGCCGACCTCGTGATCGCCACCGAGCCCAAGGCGGACCTGCTGTCGTCGTTCGACCGCCACGGCGGCGCGGGCAAGCCGCGGGTGGGCCAGCTTCCGGTCTGCCACGACCCCGACCGGGACGCGGCCGTGCAGCGGGCGCACGACCAGTTCCGCTGGTTCGGCAGCGGCTGGAAGGTGAACTCCGAACTGCCGCACCCGGACTCCTTCGACGCGGCGACCCAGTTCGTGACGCCCGACGACGTCGCCGCCTCGATCCCCTGCGGCGACGATCCGGACGACTTCGTCGAGGCCGTACGTCCGTACGCCGAGGCCGGGTTCACCGAGATCGCCCTGGTGCAGATCGGCGGGGACTCCCAGCCCGCCTACCTGGACTGGTCGGAGAAGACCCTGCTGCCCGCGCTGCGCGGCGCCTTCGGCTGACGGGCCGTCCGGCCCGCAGGCGGGTCCGGCAAAGCATCGCCAAGAGGTGCATATAGGCTGCCGGTCTGCACTTTCGCCGTGCCGATCCTACGTCCAGCAGCCCGCAGAGGAGAGTCATCCGTGACCCTGGCGATCGACCTGCCCGAGACGCCCCCCGAGTCGTCCCCCGCGCCCCTGTCCGACCTCGTGGCGCGGGACGCCCGTGAGTTCGGCGTCTACGCGCGGACCGGCGGGTGGGCCTTCGGCCTGATGGTGGCGCGCAGCGTCCGGCCGGGCGGGCAGAGCGCGGACGAGACGCCGAAGGTGTCGGCGAAGGAGTTCGCCGAGCTGGCCGGCTGCTCCCCCGAGCGCGTCATGCGGTACTACAAGGCCTGGGACCGGGCGGCGGACGACGGTCTCGTCCCGCACTTCGAGGAGCTCGCGCCGGGCCAGGAGGTCGAGCTGCCGGACGCCGAGGTGTGGCTGACCTACTACGTCTCCCGGTCCAGCGCCGGCTCGGAGCGCGGCACCGCCATCGCGGAGGCCGCCGAGGCCGAGGGCATCCGCCCGACGAAGGCGCTGGAGGTCGCGGAGAACCCCACCGCGCTGCGCGCGGCGATCCTCGCCGACCCGTCGACCGCGCGAGCGGCCCGCGCCGCCCTCCTGGACCGCATCAAGGAGGACCCCGACCTCCAGATCGAGCTGGCCCGGGACGTCGTACGCACCGACGACCTCAAGAAGGCCGTGGCCACCGAGAGCCGCTCGGCCGACCGCATCGGGTACGTGCGTCAGATCGCCGAGTCCGGCCAGATCAAGACGCCCGCCGGACAGACCCTCGACGCGCCGGCCGAGCTGCGCCAGGAGGCCGAACGGCACCTCTCGCTGCTCGACGAGCTGAACGACGACGAGGACGCGGGCGAGTGGGCCAGCGATGCCTACGACACGATGAAGAGCCTGGTCGTGGAGACCGTCGAGGCCGATCCCGAACTGCGCGTCCAGGAGCGGCGCACGAAGTTCTACAGCAGCCTCCAGCGGGCGACGAAGGTGTTCGAGGAGCTGACCTTCGACGACGTCGACGCGCAGGACTTCTACGAGGACGACATGGTCCAGCAGCTGGAGGAGCTCCAGCAGGCGATCGGCAGCTGTATCACCGCGCTGCGCGGTGCCCGCGGCACCGCTCCCGAAGCCGGTTAGTCCGGCGTCTGCGTGTGTCCGGTGTCAGCGCGTCGTGTAGCGGCGGCGGGTCCACAGCGGCAGCACGAACCAGCACAGCGCGTACCAGGTGAACACACCCGCGACGAGGTAGGGCACGAACTCGTCGTGGGTGGCCACGCGCAGGATCAGCAGCAGCGAGGCGGTCATGGTGGCGAGCAGCAGGAGCAGGCCGACCAAGGTCAGCCGGGACGCCCATCGCACCGCCTGCGGTTTCACCCGCCGCCCGGAGACCAGGCGGTGCAGGGAGACGGGACCTATGAGGGCGCCCGTGGCGCAGGCGCCCAGGACCACGGTCACGATGTAGATGACCTGGTCGACGTGTTGCAGTTCCGCGTAGCGCGGGGTGAACACGACGGTGAGCAGGAAGCCGAAGAGGATCTGCACGCCCGTCTGGGCGACCCTGATCTCCTGGATCAGCTCCCCCCACATACGGTCGGCTCTCTCCTCCTCGGTCTCGTCCCGCCCCGTACGCTGCTCGGCCTTGGCCGCCGTGTCCGTCACGTGTGCTGTCCTCCCGGTTCGAGTGGTCGGTCCCCTCTCTCCCCGCGTGTACCCCGTGAGCGGCGGTTCTCTCCGGTCCGTCGCCCCGCTTCCGGCTACCAGCGTCCTTCGACCTGCTCCTTGATCCGCCGGTCGTAGAGATCACGGACCGCCGCGAGGGTCTCCCCGGTCAGCTCCGGGAGCTTGGCGGCGGCCGCGTTGGCGCGGGCCTGCTCGGGTGAGCGGGCGCCCGGGATGACGGTGGTCACGCCGGGCTGCTGCACGATCCAGCGCAGCGCCAGCTGGGCCGGCGTGTACCCCTCGGGCGCGAGGGCGGCGAACTCGACGGCGGCCTCGACACCGGTGGCGTAGTCGACGCCGGAGAAGGTCTCGCCCTGGTCGAAGGACTCGCCGTGCCGGTTGTAGGCGCGGTGGTCGTTCTCCGGGAAGACGGTGTCCTTGGTGTACTTGCCGGAGAGCAGGCCGGAGGCGAGCGGGACGCGGGCGATGATGCCGACGCCGGCTTCCCGGGCCGCCGGGAGCACCTCGTACAGGGGCTTCAGACGGAACGGGTTGAGGATGATCTGCACGCTCGCCACCCCCGGCCGGGCGATCGCGGTGAGGGCCTCGGCGCAGGTCTCCACGCTGACGCCGTAGTGCGCGATGCGCTCCTCCTCGACCAGGGTGTCGAGGGCGTCGAAGACCTCGTCGCTGGAGTAGACGGGGGTCGGCGGGCAGTGCAGCTGCACCAGGTCGATGCGGTCGACGCCGAGGTTACGGCGGGAGCGGTCGTTCCAGGCGCGGAAGTTGTCCAGGACGTAGTTCTCGGGGATCTGGTCGACGCGGCGGCCCATCTTGGTGGCGACCAGCACGTGCAGGTCGGGCCGGCCGCTCAGGAAGGTGGCGATGGTCTGCTCGCTGCGTCCGTCGCCGTAGACGTCGGCGGTGTCGAAGAAGGTCACCCCCGACTCGGCCGCCGCCTCCAGAACGGTCAGCGCCTCCTTGTCGTCGACGTCTCCCCAGTCGGCGCCCAGTTGCCAGGTGCCGAGACCGACCACGGATGCGTGCTGACCAGACCTACCGAATTCGCGCTCGTCCATGACGTCAGTCTGTCATCCGCCGTGACCTGGTGCGGAACGGGCCGCTCCGGGCCGCCACCTGTGAATCTTTCACCCTCACGAGTGACGCTGTTCGACATGGCGGCCATATGTGCGAACCGGCCTCTACGGTGAGCGCGTGACTGATCGTTCAGTGAGCAACCAACAGCCGGGCGACTCCTCCTGGACCCGTCGTGGCTTCCTGGGCACCGCGGCCGCCGCCCTGGCCGGCGTGCCTCTCCTGGTGGCCGCCGATCCGGCCGTCGCGGCGCAGGAGCTGCCGGACTTCCCCCCGGACGTGCCCCTCTCCCGTACGGCGTACCGCAACTGGGACGGCGAGATCACCGTGACCGGCCTGTGGGCCTGCGCGCCCGAGGACCCCGCCCGGGCGGTGGAGGTCGTCAACTGGGCCTGGCGGCACGGCTGGACGGTCCGGCCCCGGGGCGCCTCGCACGGCTGGTCGCCGCTGACCGTCCCGGAGGCACTGCCCGCGGACGCGCCGGTCCTGCTCGTCGACACCGCCGCGCACCTGACCGGACTGGCCCTGGAGTCGGCCGACGAGGTGCGGGCCGGGGCGGGGGTCACCCTGGAGGTCCTGCTCACCTACCTCGAAGGGCACGGTCTCGGCGTCACCGCCGCGCCGGCCCCCGGCGATCTCACCCTGGGCGGCGCCCTCGCCGTCGACGCGCACGGCACCGCCGTACCGGCACGGGGCGAGCAACGGCTGCCCGGACAGACGTACGGCTCGCTCAGCAACCGCGTGCTCTCCCTGACGGCCGTGGTGTGGGACGCGGACCGCGGCGCCTACGCCCTGCGGACGTACCGCCGTGACGAGGCGGACTGCGCGGCGCTGCTCACCCATCTCGGGCGGTCGCTGGTCACCGAGGTGGTGCTGCGGGTGGGGGCGAACAGCAACCTGCGGTGCGTGAGCCGCACGGACATCCCGGCGAAGGAGCTGTTCGCGGCGCCGGGCACGGACGGACGGAGTCTGGCGGACTTCCTGGAGGCCGAGGGACGGGTCGAGGCGATCTGGTTCGCGTTCACCGAGTTCCCCTGGCTCAAGGTGTGGTCCGTCGAACCGGGCAGGCCGCTCACCTCACGGCGCGTGACGTCGCCGTACAACTACCCGTTCTCCGACAACGTCCCGACGCCGGTGGCGGACCTGGCCGGGCGGATGGTCTCGGACGCGGCCTGGTATCTGGCGCCGGTGCTCGGCAACGCCCAGCTCGACGTGGCCGCGCTCGGCCTCGTGGCGACCCTGTCGGCGGACATCTGGGGGCCGTCGAAGAACACCCTGCTGTACATCAGGCCGACCACCCTGCGGGTGCACGCCAACGGGTACGCGGTCCTGACCGGCCGGGACCAGGTCCAGCGTGTCGTCTCCGAGTTCACCTCCTTCTACCGGGAGCGGCTGACCGCGTACGCCGCCCTGGGCCGCTTCCCCGTCAACGGGTCGGTGGAGATCCGGGTGACCGGTCTCGACGATCCGGCGGAGGCCGGACTCACCGGTGCCCGGGCACCGTCGCTCTCCGCGCTGCGGCCCGACCCGGACCACCCCGAGTGGGACACGGCCGTGTGGCTGGACGTGCTGACGCTGCCGGGGACGCCGTACGCCGCGGCGTTCTACCGTGAGCTGGAGCGCTTCCTCCTCTCGACGTACGACGGCACGCACGCCCGCACCCGGGTGGAGTGGTCGAAGGGCTGGGCTTACACGGACGAGGCCGCGTGGAGCGACGCGGAGGTGCTCGGAACGGCGGTGCCCGAGTCCTTCGGCGGCGCCTGGGACCAGGCGGCGGCCGTGCTGGAACGGCTGGACCCGCACCGGGTGTTCCGCGCGCCCCTGCACGGGCGGCTGTTCCCCTAGGGACGGTCAGGGGCGGTCAGGGCCTGTCAGGGACTGTCCAGATGGGCCTGCACCGTCGGCCCGTACCGGTCCACGATGTGCTCGATCGGCGCGGCCCTGAGCTCGCTCCCGCGGGCGATGCCGAACATCACGCCCAGGCCGAGCACGGTGGCGACGGCCAGTTCGGCGCGGATCCCCGGGTCGGGGCCGGTGAGGCGGGTGGCCAGGCGTTCGGTGACCTGGGTGCGGAAGTTGGCGCGCAGGACGTCGCCGTGGTCGCCGTGCAGGGGCGCGAACGCGATGCGCAGTACGGGGTCGGCGCCGCGCTCGCGCTGACTCGCCACCACGTGCCGGACCATGTGCGGGCCCAGCTCCGCCAGCGGGGCGTCGAGCAGGGCGTCGGCGTCCTCCTCGAAGGACATCACCCGGGCGAACAGGGCGTCCTTGTTGCCGAAGTACTTCAGGACCAGTGGCGCGCTCACCCCGGCGCGTTCCGCGACGGCCTTGAGGGTGATGTCGGCGTGCGCCTGGCGGGCGAGGAGGTACCGGGCGGCGCGCAGGATCGCCGCCTTGGTCGCCTCGGCGTCGCGCCGGGCGGGGGCCGGCGGGTGGGTCGCGGCGGAGGCGTCGGATGGAGTGCTCACGGCATTCATGCTCCCTCCAACGCCCCGTCGCCGACGGAGCGGGTACGGCCACGGACCCGCTGCGTGTCGTCCGGTCCGGCGTCGCCGGGGATGGTGAGCGCCACCGCGCACGCGGCCAGGGCCACCGCGCCCGCGACGCCGAACGCCAGCAGATAGCCGTGCAGGGTCGGCACCGGTACCCCGCCGACGAGGCCGGTGTGATGCACGAGGACGGCGGCGACGGCGGCGCTGGAGGTGGCCTGGCCGATGGTGCGCATCAGCACGTTGAAGCCGTTCGCCGAGGCGGTCTGCCCGGGCGGGACGGCGCGCAGGATCAGCGAGGGCAGCGCCGAGTACGCGAGGGTGGTGCCGGTCGCCACGACGGTCGCCCCGACCATGATCATCCACAGGTCGCGGCTGTCGGCGATACGCAGGGCGTACCCGGAGGCGATGACGGCGGCACCGACGGCGAGGGTGATCCGCGGCCCGCGTCTGTCGGAGATACGGGCGGAGAGCGGCGAGAACAGCAGCATGGTGATGCCGCCGGGCAGCAGGCAGAGGCCCGTCTGGACGATGGACAGCCCGAGCCCGTACCCGCTGGCCTCGGGCGCCTGCACCAACTGGGCGGTCACCAGGGAGTTGGCGTAGAAGGCGAAGCCGGTCAGGAGCGCCGCCACATGGGACAGGCCCACCCTCGGCCGGGACACCAACCGCAGGTCCACCAGTGGCTGTTCGGCACGCAGCTGGTGCCACCACCACAGGCCGAGGACGATCACGGCGGTGAGGAACAGCCCCACGACCCGGGCGCTCCCCCAGCCCCACTGGCCGCCCTGGGACACGGCGAGGAGCAGGCTGATCAGCCCGGCGGCCAGCCCGAGCGCCCCCGTCACGTCGAACCGGCCGGGCTCGCGCACGGGCGACTCCGGCACCGCCCACCGGATCAGCGCGACCCCGGTAGCGCCCAGCGCGGCGGTCACCCAGAACATCACGTGCCAGTTGGCGTACTGCACGACCACGGCCGCCGCCGGCAGCCCGAGCGCGGCGCCGACACCCACGGTGGAGCTCATCAGCGCCACGGCGGATCCCCGGCGTCGCGGCGGCAGTTCGTCGCGCAGGATGCTGATCGACAGCGGAACGACGGAGGACGCGGCGCCCTGGAGGGTCCGGGCCGCGATCAGCACCCCGATGTCGGAGGTCAGGGCGCAGACGACCGAGCCGGCGGCCATCAGGCCGAACGAGACGAGCAGCACCCGCCGCTTGCCGTACATGTCCCCGGCGCGGCCGAGGACGGGAGTGAGGACCGCGCCGGACAGCAGCGAGGCGGTCACCATCCAGGAGACCGCGCCCGGCGAGGCGCCGGTCAGCCGGGGCAGGTCGGGCAGCAGCGGGACGACGACGGTCTGCATGACCGCCATGAGGATGCCGCAGTACGCCAGGACCGGGATGGTGAGCCGGGCCCGCAGACCGGCCGTTTCCTCGGCCGGGGCGGGTGTCGGAGCGGGCGACGCCATGGACACTCCAGCGGCCTGAAGGAAACGAAAAGGGGTGAATGGCAATTCACCGTATCAGTGAATTGCCATTCACCCCATCCGTCCGTGCCGCCGCGGCCGCCTCCCGGCTACTTTCGCGAGGTCAGCGCCCTGGCATGCGCGCCGCGCGCCAGCTTCGGCCCCAGCCAGCGCTTGAACCGGCGCAGGGCCCCCAGCTGCCCGGCGGCCCGGTCGAGCCGGTAGTACAGCTGGGGCGGGACATAGGGCAGCAGGGGTGAGTGGCGCTGGCCGAGCAGCGCGAACATCTGCTCCGGGGGGAGGTGGATGTAGCGGGTGAGGTTCTCGTACCACTGGGCGCTGTAGCGGGCGGCGCTCTGCAGCGACAGCAGGGCGGACTTGCGCTCCTGTTCGTAGCGGGCGAGGGCCGTCGGCAGGTCCGCGCTCTCCCGCAGGGCGTCGGCGAGGGCGATGGCGTCCTCCAGGGCGAGGGTGGTGCCGGCGCCGATCGAGTAGTGGGTGGTGTGGGCGGCGTCGCCGAGGAGGACCAGGTTGCCGCGGTACCAGCGGCGGTTGGTGAGGGTGCGGAAGGTCAGCCACTGGGTGCTGCCGTCGGCGGCGGCGCGGCCGATCAGGGGCCGCCCGTCGAGGATGTGCGCGAAGAGCTTCTCGAGCCGGGCCAGTCCGTCGCCCTCGCTCGCCCGGTCGAGGCCGAGTCCGGCCAGTGTCCCGGGGGCGCACTCGATGACGCAGGTGCTCTGCTCGGAGCTGAAGGGGTAGCCGTAGCACCAGATCCAGCCGTGCTCGGTCTCCACGAACGCGAAGGTGAAGGAGTCGAACACCTTGGTGGTGCCGAGCCAGATGTAGGAGTTGCGCCCCGGGGTGAGTTCGGCGCCGAAGTCGCCGGCGTGGTGCGTGCGCAGGGCGCTGTGGACGCCGTCGCCGGCCACGACGAGATCGGCGTCCGGCAGGTTCTCGGCGGTGATCCCGCTCTCGTACTCCAGCCGCACGCCGAGGGCGCGGGCGCGGGCGGCGAGGATCTCCAGCAGTTTGTGCCGGCCGATGCCGTGCCCCTCGTCGCCCGGCTGACGGGTCGCCAGGTCCCGTACGTGGGCGACGCCCTCGTTCCAGCGGACGGACTCCGCCTCGATCGCGCTCGCCGACTCGGGGTCGCAGACACGGAGTCGGTCGAGGAGGGCCTGCCAGTAGGTGACGCCCCAGCCGTAGGTCGAGCCCTCCGGGTCGCGCTCGTGGACGGTGACGTCGTGGGACGGATCCTGCCGCTTGAGCAGGATCGACAGATACAGGCCGGCGGGCCCGCCGCCGACACAGGCGACCTTCACGCACACTCCCAGGAGTTACCAGACGTGGTTGATTGACGACGCAGGGTAGCAGGGCTCGACACCCGTGCCGGGACGCCCCACCTGCCCGATCACGCCACTTTCCCCACGTGGGCCACACCACCGCGCAGGGGTCGGCGCGCGAAAGATCACCGGAACCGGTGCATTCACGGAAAGGAATTGCCCCTTCCGCCCGGTCTGATCCACTGTCCGCAACAAGATCATCTTCGTTCAAGATTGCACGACATGTAATTGATTGTCCTGATCACAGCCAACCCCTCTCGGGCGATTTCTCCCTTTCTCCCCCAGGTCGATAGGCATACGGGGTCGTCAACCGAACGCATCCCAGGAGGTCCCGCATGCCGGAACTCAGCCGTCGTCGCGCACTCACCGCGGCGGCCGCCGTCACCGGTGCCGCGCTGGTCGCCGTCCCCACCGCCCGGGCGGACGAGCATCACCACGACCCGCACGGCTCCCCCGATTCCTTCGACGAGGTCTACAAGGGGCGCCGAATACAGGGCCGGCCCACCGACGGCGGCGGCCATCACCACGGCGGCGGCTACGGCGTGTTCGTCGACGGGGTCGAGCTGCACGTGATGCGCAACGCCGACGGGACCTGGATCAGCGTGGTCAGCCACTACGACCCGGTGCCCACCCCGCGGGCCGCCGCCCGCGCCGCGGTCGACGAGCTCCAGGGCGCGCGCCTCGTCCCGTTCCCCGCCGGCTGACCGGCCGACCGCCCCCCTTTCGCGCCCACTTGGAGCACCGCACATGACCGTCCGCAAGAACCAGGCGTCCCTGACCTCCGACGAGAAGCGGCGCTTCGTCGCCGCCGTCCTCCAGCTCAAGCGCAGCGGCCGTTACGACGCCTTCGTCACCACGCACAACGGGTTCATCGTCGGTGACACCGACAACGGCGAGCGCACCGGCCACCGTTCCCCCTCCTTCCTGCCGTGGCACCGCAGATTCCTGCTGGAGTTCGAGCGGGCACTCCAGTCGGTGGACGCCTCGGTGGCCCTGCCGTACTGGGACTGGTCCACCGACCGTTCACCGCGTTCCTCGCTGTGGGCGCCGGACTTCCTCGGCGGCAGCGGACGCAGCCGGGACGGCCGGGTGATGGACGGTCCGTTCGCCGCCTCGGCCGGCAACTGGGCCGTCAACGTCAGGGTGGACGGCCGCACCTACCTCCGGCGCGCGCTGGGATCGGGCGTCGACGAGCTGCCGACCCGGGCCGAGGTCGAGTCGGTGCTGTCGATGGCGACCTACGACATGGCCCCCTGGAACAGCGGCTCCGACGGCTTCCGCAACCATCTGGAGGGCTGGCGCGGGGTCAATCTGCACAACCGGGTCCATGTGTGGGTCGGCGGGCAGATGGCGACCGGGGTCTCCCCCAACGACCCGGTGTTCTGGCTGCACCACGCCTACATCGACAAGCTGTGGGCCCGGTGGCAGCGCCGGCACCCCGGGTCCGCGTACCTTCCCGGCGGCGGCACGCCGGACGTCGTCGACCTCCACGAGACGATGAAGCCGTGGAACGACACCACCCCGGCGGACCTTCTCGATCACACCGCCCACTACACCTTCGACACCGACTGACCGTCACCCACCGGTTTGCCCGGCGGGCCACGGGTACCCGCGACGGACACTCAGCGACGAGACGAAGCACCAGGACGAAGGAGGAGACGATCGTGTCGCAGGTCGAGGAATCCATCGAGGTCGGCGTGCCCGTGCACACGGCCTACGACCAGTGGACGCAGTTCGAGACGTTCCCGGCGTTCATGAGCGGGGTGGACCGCATCGAGCAGCGCACCGACACGCTCACCCACTGGGTGACCAGCGTGAACGGCGTGCACCGGGAGTTCGACGCGGAGATCACCGAGCAGATCCCGGACGAACGGGTCGCCTGGACCACGGTCTCCGGCGAGGCCCGGCAGGCCGGAGTGGTGACCTTCCACCGGCTGGACGACAGCCACACCAAGGTGATGCTCCAGATGGAGTTCCAGCCGGAGGGCGTCACCGAGACCGTCGGCGACAAGCTGGGCTTCGTGAAGCGGCAGACCAAGGGTGACCTGGAGCGCTTCAAGAAGTTCATCGAGGAGCGCGGTCTGGAGACCGGAGGCTGGCGCGGCGTCGTGCTGTGACCGGCGCGCCGCTCAGCCCGCGTCGGCGTCCGCCGTACGGCACTCCGGGTGCCCCCAGCCCTGCGCGTTCTTGGCGATCTGCTCGCCTGCCGCGTACGGGCGGCCGCACACACAGCGGCCGGGGAACTTGGCCTTGAGCGTGCGGGACGCCGAACCACCGCTCCGTCGGGGGGACTTGCCCCCGGCGGAGCGTTCGGTTTTCGCGGACTTCCCCTTCGGGGTGTCCGGCGAGGCCGGCGGCTCCGGGGAGCCCTGCTCGCTGCCGGCCGGCTGCTGGACGATGGCCGCCTGGCTGGCGGCGCGGTCGGCGAAGTCGTTGAGCGGGTCGCCGTCGACCTGGTGGGCGGGCACATAGCGGAAGTCGACCGAGCGGCCGTCGAGCAGTTCGTCGATGCGGACGACGAGCTCCTGGTTGGCCACCGGCTTCCCGGCGGACGTCTTCCAGCCGTTGCGCTTCCAGCCCGGCAGCCAGGTGGTGACGGCCTTCATGGCGTACTGCGAGTCCATCCGGACCTCGAGCGGCACCGCCGGGTCGGTCGAGGCCAGCAGGCGTTCCAGCGCGGTGAGTTCGGCGATGTTGTTGGTCGCCCGGCCGAGCGGTCCCGCCTCCCAGCGGGCCGGCGTCTCCGCATCGTCCGCGACCACCCACGCCCAGGCCGCAGGTCCCGGATTCCCCTTCGAAGCGCCGTCGCACGCGGCCACCAGTCGTTCACGCATGCGCCCGATCATGCCACGGCCGCGCCGGCGCCCGGCCGGGCGGCTAGGACACCTCCGTGGTCTGCGGCATGTCGCCCGCGGTGGTGGTGACGTCGATCACGGAGAAACTCGCGCCCTGCGGGTCGCTGATCGCCGCGAACCGTCCGAACGGGGTGTCCATCGGGCCGAAGCGCAGGACTCCGCCGGCCTTGGTGGCCCTGGCCACGGCGTCGTCGCAGTTGTCGACCGTGAAGTACACGTTGACGTAGGACGGCACCTCGGGCGGGAACTCGTCCGTCATCTTCATGCGGCCGAGGACCATGTCGCCGTCGACCTCGAACAGCCGGAAGTCGACCGCGTCGTCCTGGAGCTGCTTCGCCGTGTACGGGAACACGGCCGGGAGGAACGCGTCCGTCTTCTCGGGTTCGCGGGTGAAGACCTCGGCCCAGCAGTACGCGCCGGGCTGCTCGGGCGGCGCCTCGAAGCCCTCGTGGACGCCCGCCTGCCAGACGCCGAACACGGCGCCTCCGGGCTCGCGGCCCAGGCACATCGTGCCGAAGTCACCGACCCGCATCGGGTCCATCAGCACCTCGCCGCCGTTCTCACGGATCTTGCCCGCGGTGACCGCGGCGTCCGGGGAGGCGAAGTACAGGCACCACTGCGACTGGCCCTCCTGGCCGGGCATCGGCGGGACGACGGCGGCGACCGCCTTGCCGTTCGCGTAGGCCTGCGTGTAGTTGCCGTACTCCGACGACGCGTCGCCGAAGGTCCAGCCGAGGACCTCGCCGTAGAAGGTCTTGGCGCCCTCCACGTCACTGAACATCGCGTCGGCCCAACAAGGGATGCCCTCTGGACGTACGACCATGACCGCAGCCTTCCGGTGAGACGGGTTGTCCGGTTCCTCACGCTAGCCATCCGGCCGTCCGCTCGCGCGCCGGACACACGGGTAACAGTGATGTGACCCCTGAGCGCTCCGGCGCGCGGGAGCACACGGGGGAAGCGGTTGCGCACTCCAGGCGCCTTCCACCCCATCAGGCAGGTTTGCACCCTCCGGGCCATGAAACCGCCCCCTTCACGCCGTACCCGTCCGTCACTCAGGGTGTTTGGCTGATGCAAGCGGATCTTCCGTACCGAGCCTGCCGAACGGTCCGCCCGTCTCCGCGCACCTTCCTGGAGGGAATGTGTCCACACCGGACAGCGCCACCGGTCCAGCCCTGGACGAACCCGCCCCCGAACCCACCCCCGAAGCGCAGCTCACCAGTCTCAGCACCCAGGCGGCCCGCCAGCTCGCCACGACCCACAAGTCCGAACCGCAGATGCAGGGCATCAGCTCGCGCTGGCTGCTGCGGATGCTGCCCTGGGTGGACGTCAAGGGCGGCACCTACCGAGTCAACCGGCGTCTCCAGCTGCGCGTCGGCCGGGGCCGGGTGCAGTTCGAGCAGAACGGCGGGAACGACGTACGGGTCATCCCGCAGACCCTCACCGAGCTGCCCGTGCTGCGCGGCTACTCCGACAACGGAACCCTAGCGGAGCTCTCCTCCCGCTTCCAGACGCGGGAGGTCCGGGCCGGTCAGGTCGTCTTCGAGGCCGGCCAGCCGGTCACCGAGACGTATCTCGTGGTGCACGGCAGGTTCACCCGCTTCACCGCCGGCAAGTACGGCGAGGAGGAGATCGTCGGGGTCGTCTCCGGCGGCGACCAGCTCGGCGACGAGGCCCTCGGGCAGGACGACCCGCTGTGGCTGAGCTCGGTGCGCGCCGAGACCTCGGGCGTGCTGCTGGCCCTGCCCTGGGAAGACCTGCGGGAGTTCGTCGGACGGGTGCCGTCCCTCGCCGCCCATCTGGAGGCCTACGCCGCCCGGCAGCAGCTGCCGATGAACCGCAAGGGCGAGGCCGAAGTGCCGGTGCAGGCCGGCCACACCGGGGAGCCGACCCTGTCGGCGGGCTTCGTCGACTACGAACTCTCGCCCCGCGAGTACGAGTTGTCGCTGACCCAGACCGTGCTGAAGGTCCACACCCGGGTCGCCGACCTCTACAACAACCCGATGAACCAGACCGAGCAGCAGCTGCGCCTGACCGTGGAGGAGATCCGCGAGCGGCAGGAGTGGGAGCTGGTGAACAACCGGGACTTCGGTCTGCTGCACAACGCCGACCACTCCCAGCGTGTCAGCACGTTCGCCGGACCGCCGACCCCGGACGACATGGACGACCTGCTGTCGATGCGGCGCAAGACCAAGCTGTTCCTCGCCCATCCCAAGGCGATCTCGGCGTTCTTCCGGCAGTGCAACCGGCGCGGTCTGGTGCCCGGCACGGCCACCGTCGAAGGACACGAGATCCCGGCCTGGCGCGGGGTGCCGATCTTCCCCTGCAACAAGATCCCGATCAGCCCGCAGCACACCAGCAGCATCATCGCGCTGCGCACCGGCGAGGCCGACCAGGGAGTCGTCGGCCTGTACCAGACGGGCCTCCCGGAGGAGTTCCAACCCGGCCTGAACGTACGGTTCATGGGGATCGACGCCAACTCGATCATCCGCTACCTGGTGACGGCCTACTACTCGATGGCCGTCCTGGTGCCGGACGCCGCCGGGGTCCTGGAGAACGTCCAGGTCGGCCGGACGGCCGAGTGACGGCGGGGAGTTCGCGATGAGCACACCCACGAGCACCGGGAGTGCGCTGCCCGGCCCGCCGAACCTCGCCCGCAGCATGCGGGCCCGGCGCGGCGGGGCGGTCCCCGGTCTGCGGTACCGGGAGGTGGAGCCCGCCGACCCGGAGAAGGCCGCGGAGATCGACCGCAGACTGGAGGAGTGGGCCCGGGGCCTGGACCTGTTTCCGGTGGCGTGGAACGGGGACTTCGCGGGCTTCCAGTTCGGCCGCGCCGTGGTGCTCCAGCATCCGCGCGCGCTCGACCTGGAGCGCCTCACCGTGGCCGGCAAGCTGCTGCTGGCCGAGAACATCGTCGACAACTGCTACTGCGAGGAGGACGAGGACAAGGGCGGCTCGCGCAGCGGACTGGGCGGCCGGCTGATCATCGCCCAGTCGGCGCTCGACCCCTACCACGGCCCGCCCGACCTCCAGGAGGAGTGGGCGCGCGGGGTGCAGGCCGACGGTCCGCTGCGCTCGTACCACTGGGCGCTGAAGGACTACGCGGCCCTGGCCACCCCCAGCCAGACCGACCGGTTCGTGCACGACATCGCGCGGCTGCACCTGGGCTACCTCGGCGAGGCGGCCTGGGGCGAGACCCGGTACGTGCCACGGACCTGGGAGTACCTGGCGATGCGGCAGTTCAACAACTTCCGGCCGTGTCTGTCGATCGTCGACGCGGTGGACGGCTACGAACTGCCCGAGCAGCTCTACGCCCGCCCGGAGATCCAGCGGGTCACCGCGCTGGCCTGCAACGCCACCACGATCGTCAACGACCTGTACTCCTTCACCAAGGAGCTGGCGTCCGATCCCACCCACCTCAACCTGCCGCAGGTCGTGGCCGCCAACGACCGCCGTGGTCTCAAGGCCGCCTATCTGAAGTCGGTCGAGATCCACAACCAGATCATGGAGGCGTTCGAGGAGGAGTCCGTCCTGCTCGCCGCCACCTCGCCGCTCGTCGAGCGCTATCTCCAGGGTCTGTCGGACTGGGTGGCCGGCAACCACGAGTGGCACGCCACCAACACCCACCGCTACCACCTGCCCGACTACTGGTGACTGCCCCCTTCCTGACATGCCGTCATGCACAGCACCATGAGGAGCCACCGTTGACCACAGCCCACGACGCCGGCACCAAGACCGTCCCGGTGCCCACCCAGTCCACGTACCAGAACCGCGTCGCGGACTACTGGAACGCCGAGGAGAACCCGGTCAACCTCGAACTCGGCAGAATCGACGATCTCTACCATCATCACTACGGCGTCGGCGAGGCGGACTGGACCGTGCTCGACGAACCCGACGCGGATCTGCGCCGGGAACGCGTCACCGCCGAACTGCACCGGCTGGAGCACGCCCAGGCCGAACTGCTGGCCGCACGCCTCGGCCGGCTCACTCCCGCCGACCGTGTCTTCGACGCCGGCTGCGGACGCGGCGGTGGCAGCGTCACCGCCCATCTGCGCTACGGCTGCCACGCGGACGGCGTCACCATCTCCGCCAAACAGGCCGAGTTCGCCAACGAGCAGGCCCGCAAGCGGGGCATTGACGACCAGGTGCGCTACCACCACCGCAACATGCTCGACACCGGCCTGGAGACCGGCGCCTACGCGGCCTCGTGGAACAACGAGTCGACGATGTACGTCGAGCTGGACCTGCTGTTCGCCGAGCACGCCCGGCTGCTGCGCCGCGGCGGACGCTATGTCGTCATCACGGGCTGCTACAACGACGCCTACGGACAGGCCTCGCGCGAGGTGTCGCTCATCAACGCCCATTACATCTGCGACATCCATCCGCGCTCGGCGTACTTCCGGGCGATGGCCCGCAACCGGCTGGTGCCGGTCCATGTGGAGGACCTCACCGAGGCGGCCATCCCCTACTGGGAGCTGCGCAGTCAGGCCGACCACCTGGTGACCGGCATCGAGGAGACGTTCCTGACGGCCTACCGCAACGGCAGCTTCCAGTACCTGCTGATCGCGGCCGACCGGGTCTGAATTCCGTTGGACAGCGGCGAGGTCGGTCCCGTGCAATGAGGCGCATGTGCGCGGTGAGGATGCATACGGACGAGATCGACCTCGACGCCCCGCTGGTGAGCCGGCTCGTCGCCGGCCAGTTCCCGCGGTGGGCCGGGCTGCCCGTGCGGCGGCTGGACTCCTCCGGGACCGAGAACGCGATGTTCCGGCTGGGTGCCGACAAGGTGGTGCGGCTGCCCCGGCACCCCCGCGCCGTCGAGAGCGTGGCGCACGAACAGCGCTGGCTGGCGCGGCTGGGGCCGAGGCTGCCCGTGGCCGCGCCCGTGCCGCTGGAACTGGGCGGGCCCGGTGAGGGGTTCGCCTGGCCCTGGTCGGTCTACCGCTGGCTGGACGGCGCCAATCCGGTCGCCGGCGCCGTGCAGAAACCCCGGGCGCTGGCGGCGGACCTGGCGGCGTTCGTCACCGCCCTGCGCGGGATCGAGACGCGGGGCGGGCCGCCGAACCACCGGGGTGTCCCGCTCGCCGAACGGGACACCCCCACCCGCGACGCCCTCGCCCGGCTCACGGGGCGGATCGACACCACCTCGGTCACCGCCCTGTGGGAGGAGGCGCTGCGGGCGCCGGGGCACACGCAACCGCCCGCCTGGGCGCACGGGGATCTGATGCCCGGGAACGTGCTGGTGCAGGACGGGCGGCTGACCGCGGTGATCGACTTCGGCTGTGTCGGGGTGGGCGACCCGGCCGTGGACCTGATCGTCGCCTGGAACCTGCTCCCCGCCTCGGCCCGCGCCGCCTTCCGGGAGGCGGTGGGCGCGGACGACGCCGAGTGGGCGCGCGGCCGGGGCTGGGCGCTGTCGATCTCGCTGATCCAGCTGCCGTACTACTGGGAGACCAATCCGCCGCTGGCGGAGAACTCCCGGCATGTGATCAGGGAGATCCTGGCCGAGGCCCGGGCCGCCGACGCGTCCTCGCAGGCCGGTCCCTACTCGCCGTCGTAGGCCTTCCTCAGGGCGGCGATGTCGAGCTTGCCCATGGCGTACATGGCCTTGGTGGTGCGGGTGGCCTTCTCGGGGTCGGGGTCGCTGATCATCTCGATCAGTCCGTCGGGGATGACCTGCCAGGACAGGCCGTACTTGTCCTTGAGCCAGCCGCACGGGCCGGGCTCGCCGCCGTTCTCGGTGAGCCTGGCCCAGTAGTGGTCGACCTCCGCCTGGTCCGCGCAGTGGATCTGGAAGGAGATCGCCTCGCTGAACGTGAACTGCGGGCCGCCGTTGATGCCGACGAACTTCTGCCCGTTGGCGGTGAACTCCACGGCCAGCACGGAACCGGCCGGGCCGGGACCGGCCTCGTTGTAGCGGCCGATGTCGCCGATGGCGGAGTTCTTGAAGATGGAGACGTAGTGGTGGGCGGCTTCCTCGGCCTTGCCGTCGAACCAGAGACACGTGGTGAATCCGTCGGTGGGCATCAGTACCTCCTGGGCGTGGAACGCGGTCATCAGTGTCGACTGCCGTTCGCCCCGGAAGTCATCGCTCGGGCCGTGAGGTAATCCGGATGGCCGGTACGGCCCGCGCCATGGGCATCCCGCGCGCCGGACGGAGCTCGAGCGGGGCGGCCGTTGCGCGGCGCCGGAGAAGCCCGACCTGCTCGTGGGCGACGTACGGGCGTTCTTCCGGCAGTTGCGCGCGAGAAGGGCCGACCGCGCGAGCGGACCGAGGGGTGATCTGCCCGTGGCGAATCTGCCGCGGGCAGAGAAACCGCGTGCGGGCACCGCCCGGGGTCAACAGTGGAGTCGACGGCAGTCACGCCACGACGAGGAGAACCGATGACTCCACTCACCACGCTCGCTCCCCGTGCCGAGGAGGGCGACACCGCGCCCTCCCGCTTCGACGACCAGCTGGCCGCCCAACTGCTGAACCAGCGCATCGTGTTGCTCGGCACCCAGGTCGACGAGGTCTCCGCGAACCGGGTCTGCGCGCAGCTGCTGATCCTGTCGGCGGAGGACCCGCGCACCGACATCGCCCTCTACATCAACAGCCCCGGCGGGTCGGTGCACGCGGGGCTCGCCATCTACGACACGATGCGGCTGATCCCCAACGACGTCTCGACGCTCGCCATGGGCTTCGCGGCCAGCATGGGCCAGTTCCTGCTCAGTGTCGGCGCGTCCGGCAAGCGGTACGCGCTGCCGAACGCGCGGGTCATGATGCACCAGCCCTCGGCCGGGATCGGCGGGACCACGGCGGACATCGAGATCCAGGCGGAGAACCTGGAGCACACCAAGCGCACCATCGAGCGGATCACCGCCGAGCACACCGGCCAGTCGGCCGAGACCATCTCGCGCGACGGTGACCGCGACCGCTGGTTCACGGCCGAGGAGGCCAGGGAGTACGGCATCGTGGACCGGGTCGTGGAGTCCCTCGCGGACGTCCGCCCGGCCGCGCAGAAGCGACGGGTGGGGATGTGACCATGGGGACCTACACGATTCCGAACGTCGTCGAGCGGACCCCGCAGGGTGAGCGGTCGTACGACGTGTTCAGCCGGCTGCTGTCCGAGCGGATCATCTTCATCGGCACCGAGATCGACGACGGCGTGGCCAACGTCGTCATCGCCCAGCTCCTCCATCTGGAGGCGGCGTCACCGGAGAGCGAGATCTCGATCTACCTCAACTCCCCCGGTGGCTCGTTCACCTCGCTGATGGCGATCTACGACACGATGACGTTCGTCCAGGCGCCGATCTCGACCCTCTGCGTCGGACAGGCGGCGTCCACGGCGGCCGTGCTGCTGGCGGGCGGGGATCCCGGCCGGCGGCTCGTGCTGGAGCACGCGCGCGTGCTGCTCGGGCAGCCGGCCAGCGGCGGCCGCCAGGGCACGGTCTCGGACCTGACGCTCCAGGCCAAGGAGATGGTCCGCATCCGCGCCCAGGTGGAGGAGGTGCTGGCCCGGCACACCCGCCACGACATCGCCACCCTGCGCACGGACATGGACCGCGACAAGGTGTTCACGGCGCAGGAGGCGGTGGCGTACGGGCTGGCCGACGAGGTGCTGAGCCGGCGTCCCGTGAGGGTATGAGACGCCGGCCCGCGCGGCTCGTCAGGCGGCCAGGCAGAGCCCGTCGTACGACGAGGCGGCCGTACGGCCCCGGGCGGAATGCCGGGCGGAGGACCGGCTGCTGAGCCGGATCAGCTCGCCCTGGGCCCGCGCCAGCAGGTCGCCCAGGCTCAGGTCGAGGGCGTGGGCGGCGGCCGCGAGGACCTCCGAGGAGGCTTCCTTGCGGCCTCGCTCCACCTCCGAGAGATAGGGCATGGAGATACGGGCCGAGTCGGCGACGTCCTTGAGCGTGCGTTCCTGGGCCTGGCGTTCACGGCGCAGGACGTCCCCGACCAGGTCGCGCCACAAGGGCTCGCGCGGCGCGGGCCGGGGAACGGGTGCGGGAGCGGTGGGAGAGGCGGTGGCTGCGATGCCCGGGCGCTCGGCAGGCGGGCGCAGCGGGATCACGCGGGCTCGGTTGGGCGCTTGGTTGCTCACCTCCCCAGCCTAGGAAAGCGGGCCGACCGCGGAAGGGCCGGGGGTTGCGCCCTCGGTGGAATCGGACGAAACGCTCTGCGTCGCGAGGGCGCGAAACCCGCGCGCACCCGTGTGCATGGGTCTCCTCGGACGGGGTAGTCGCCCCCAGAGGGGGTCTGCCCGTCGGTGCTCGCTCACGGACCGAGTACAGCAGACGCCGAACCGTGACCTTCCTGGGAGAGGCAATGGAGACCGCCGTGATCCGGTCAGAGGCCAAGGCCGTCGAGGACACCGCCGTAGCCATCAGCACGGCAGGCGCGCCGCTCCCGGGCATCGCGGCGCCCCGGAGCGTGGCTCCGCGGGACGCACGGGAGCTGTCCCGTCAGTTCTTCCAGCGGCTGGCCGTCCTCGAGGAGGGGACCCACGAGTACCAGTACGCGCGCAACACCCTCATCGAGATGAACATGTCCCTGGTGCGGTTCGCGGCCGGCCGGTTCCGCGGCCGCGGGGACGACATGGAGGACATCGTCCAGACCGGGATGATCGGCCTGATCAAGGCCATCGACCGGTTCGAGGTCTCGCGCGAGGTGGAGTTCACCTCGTTCGCGCTGCCGTACATCGTCGGTGAGATCAAGCGCTTCTTCCGGGACACGACGTGGGCGGTGCACGTGCCGCGGCGGCTCCAGGAGCTGCGCGTCGAGCTGGCCAAGGCACGCGACGAGCTCTCCAGCCGTCTGGACCGGGACCCGACCGTGCCCGAGCTGGCAACCCTGATGAACCTGGCGGAGAGCCAGGTCGTCGAGGCGCAGATCGCCGCCAACGGCTACAACTCCTCCTCCCTCGACGCGGCGCTCACCGGGGACGGCCCGGAGCACGGCGAGGCGGTCCTCGCGGACTTCATCGGCGTGGAAGAGGAGGGTCTCCGGCTGGTCGAGGACTTCCACTCGCTCGCCCCGCTGATGGCCGAGCTCAGCGAGCGCGACCGGCAGATCCTCCACATGCGGTTCGTGGAGGAGGCCACCCAGGCGGAGATCGGCGAGCGGCTCGGCTGCTCGCAGATGCATGTGTCCCGCCTGATCAAGCGGATCATCATGCGACTGCGCCACGGGATGCTGGGCGAGCTGGACTACGCCTGATCGCGCCGGCCCGCGGGGCGCGTGCCCCGCGGGCCTAGGGTTCGAAGGTGAGCAAGGCCCGGACCCGCTTGCCGACCGGCACGCGCTCCGCGGTGACCGCCGCCGCCACCGCGTGGACGATCTCCAGACCGTGCCGGCCGATGCGCTCGGGGTCCTTGGGGAACCGCAGGGGCAGTGCGTCGCTGCTGTCGTAGACGCAGACCGTGACCGAGGACTCCGTGCCTTCCAGCTCCAGGATGTACGGCCCGTTGCTGTGCCGGTCGGCGTTGGTGACCAGTTCGCTGACCACCAGCAACACCTCACCGCTCGCCCGGTCGCCGATCGTGGCGCACCACTCCGTCCTGAGCTGGTCGACGAAGTGCGCGGCGAAGGCGCGGGCCTCGGCTATGCAGCCGGGCTCACCGGTGTAGTGCGCCGCCCGCCGCAGCGGTTCCACGGGTACGTCGAAACCGGTAGGTATCACTGCCCCGTCCAGGTACTCGATCATGCGTTTCTCTCTCGAAGGCCGGAATGGCCGGACGCCGCTGGGTGTGCATCTGTGCTCGTACCCCGAGTTGCGCCACACAGTCCACGTGAGTTTTCCACCTGTACGCGGGACGGCCACAGATACCTCACACGGCTGATGATTCGGCCGGTGCGCCGGGGGCCGCGGAACTCGCGCGGGAGGAAACCGCCGAGGCCGGCGGCGACTGGCTCGTGCTGTCGCCCGTCGGCGAAACCCGCCGAGCCGAGGAGGAGCTGCCGGACTCGCTCGTGGGTTCGGACGGTGAGCTCGACTGTGACGTGGAGCCCGGCGAATCGGGCACCAGGTGCTGGGAGGAGCGGGACCCGGAGGACGGGGGCTCGGAGGACGGGGACTCCGAGGAGGGGGCCGCGAACCTCCTCGACTCGGAGCTCGACGACGGCGGTTGCTCCGACGGCGGTTCCTTCGACCGGGGTTCCTTCGACCGGGGTTCCTCCGACCGGGGTTCCTCCGACGGGGTTCCCGACGACGGCGACTCCGAGGACGTGGACGATCCGGAGGACGGCGGCAGCGGACAGCCCGGCGGCTGGTCGGCAGGCCGCGAGACGCACGGCGCGGACGTCCGCGGGCCGTCGCTCGCCGGCGCGCTCGGCGTGCTCACCGTGATGGACGGCGTGAGCCTCGCCGGCGGCCGGGTCGGCCGGTCCTGGTGCGGCTTGTCGCCCGGCCGGCGGGCGAACCAGTGGTGGTCGTGTCGGGGGTCGTAGAGCACGAACACGTCGACCACGGTCACGGAGGGCTTGACCACGACCGTGGTCGCGGGACTGTACGACGGCCACGGGTCGCCGGTCCGCTTGTAGCCGGCCCGCTGGGCGAGTGGCGGGGTCAACGGGTTGCCACAGGCGCAGCGCACCCGCGGCACGCCGTGCCGGTCGACCAGGACGGCCGTACCGGCCTGCAGGACGGCCTGGTAGGTGGTGGCGGCGCCGTCGCGGTATCCGTGGTTGGTGACGCGGGTGTCCAGGCGGAGCTGCACGGAGGTCAGGGAGCGCAGATGGGCCGGGACCCTGGAGGGGGCGACGCCGGCCACGGAGGCGAAGGCCCGGTTCTTGGCGGGATCCGCCTGGAGCGCCTTGATCTGCCGCTCCACGTCACAGCTGGAGACGTTGCGGGTGCCGCCGTATAGTCCCGCGTCCCCGCCGTCGACCCCGGAGACGGTGTCCGAGGACGGCGAGGAGCCCGACGGGGCGACGGAGGCCGGCGGGAAGGAACTGTCGGTGACGGGCGGCTCGGTGTAGGGCTCCGGGCCCGTCTTGCCGGCCGGCTGCATGAAGACCTCGCCGACCTGGCCGGAGCCGCCGCCGCCGGATCCGGAGCCGCCGCCGTTCACCAGGGCGAGCACCAGGGCGAGCGCCGTCACGGCCACCACCGCCGTGGTGATCAGCGCGATCCGGGGCGCGGACTTCCACCGGCTCCGGCGCGGTTCCCCGTCACCGTCCCCCGGGGAGCCCGCGTCGGACGGCTGGGAGGGCGGCCCCGCGGGAGGTTGGGAGGGGGGCCCCGAAGGCGGGCCCGACGGGGGCTGGGAGGGCGGCCCCGACAACGGGCCGGAGGGCGGTCCCGTGGGGCGGCCGGTAGAGGGCGGTTCTGCGCTCACGAGCACTCCCCACGTGGGTTTCCCCCGGCGCTTCGACAGCTGACCCCGAGAAGACCCCGGTAGACCCGAGAAGACCCGACAGGACTCGGCGGGTCTCGGAAGGCCTCGGAGAGCCTCGGAGGGCCTCCTAAGGTCTCGGCAGGTCTCGCCGGGGGCGAGCTGTCAGACATGCGCCGCTTTCTTCCACAACGCACCATTGTGTGCGCCGGTCGGGCGCGGCTCGCAAGCGGGGCGCGGACGGCCCTCCCGGCAGGCGCGCTCTCCCGGCGCTGCTTAGCGTGGCAGGGTGACCGCGCACACCCCGTACGACCAGGCAGTCTCCCGCCACGGCTGGGGACCGGCGATCGTCGTCGCACTGGCCGGACTGCTCACCATGGGGGTGGTGGCCGCCCTCGGTCTGTGGGCGGCCGGTGCCGCGGATCTGCCGCAGGGCGCCTTCCCGCGGGTGATCGCGGCGACCGTGGTGACGAGCGTCGGCGGCACGGTCGAGCTCTCCGGGAACGCCGGTGGGCTCGCCGACACCCAGGCCGGTCTGACGGTGATCCCGCTGTCCGTCACCCTCGTCGGGGCGCTCGTGGTGGGCTCCGGATTCCTGCGGCCGCTGCGGCACCGGGCGGTGGCGGGCGCCGCGGAACTGGCCGGGTGGGCGGCCCGGATCGCCGTGCTGTGGCTGCTCGGCCTCCTCGGTCTGGCCCTGGCCGCCCGGCAGACCTTCAAGGTCTCCCTGGGCGACGACACGCTGAGCGACCTCGGCGAACTGTTCGACATCAGCCCCGAGGTCGGCTTCACGACGGACGTCCCCCTCACCCTTGTCGTCGGGCTGGTGTGGCTGGCCGGGGTGCTGGTGCTGGCGCTGCTGGTCTCGCCCGGCGCCCCGTTGCCGCCCGGGCTGCTGCGTCTGCACCGATCGGTGCGGCCGGCCGCGTACGCGATGGTCCTGCTGCTGCTCTGCTGTGTCGTCCTGGGCCTCGCCGTCGCGCTCGTCGTCGCGGCGACCCGCGGGCACGTCGCCGAGACCTTCGCCGTGATCCTGCTCGGCCTGCCCAACCTGGTGTGGCTCGCGTTCACGATCGGGCTGGGCGCCACCTGGAACGGCCGGGTCGAGGGTCCGTTCGGGCTGCCGATGCCGCAGGTGCTGGACGAGGTGCTGCGCAGCCCGGACGACGCCCGGCTGAACCTCGGCACCCTCGCCGAGCACGACAGCCGCGTGTGGTGGCTCCTCGCCGTGGACGCGGCCCTGCTGCTGCTGGCCGCGTTCGTGATGGCGGCCCACTCCCCCGCCGGGACACGGGCCTGGCGGCATGCCGTGCGTATGGCGGTGGCCCTGGTGCTCACGGTGCTGATGATCTGTCTGGTCGGCCGGATCTCGGCGCACTACGGCCTGTCCGTGCTCGGCATCGGTGACCTGGGCGGCGATCTGTCCGGGGAGCTGTTCCTGCGCCCCGAGGTGTGGTCGGCGCTGGGTCTCGCCGCGCTGTGGGGGCTCGTCGCCGGTTTCCTGGGCGGCCTGCTGGCGGGGGCGAGGCGCCGCCGGGGCGGGCCGGGGCCGGGCCCCCCGTGACAGCGGTGAGACCGGCGCGAGCGGTGAGAGGTCCTTCGCCTCGCTCGGACGCCTCGGGTCACCGGGGATCGAGCGGGTGGCAGACCGGCCGTGCCCAGGGCGGAGGCTGCGGCGCCGCGGCCGGGGCGCCCGCCAGTTCCGTCGGCGGGTGAGCGGGCCTGAGCCCGCCGCCCGGCGTCGGCCTCAGCTCGGCGACGAAGACGCCGCAGGTGGGATGACGTGCCTCGGGGCTCTTGGCGAGGGCCCGGGCGAACACCGCGTCCAGGTAGGGCGGGAGGTCGGGGCGGGTCTCCGTCAGCGGGGGCGGATCGGCGTTCTGGTGTGCCCAGAGCAGGGCCACGTCGTCGTCGCGGAGGAAGGGCGGGCGGCCCGCGAGACACTCGTAGACCACACAGGCGAGGCCGTAGACGTCGCAGCGGCCGTCGACCGGCTGCCCGGAGATCTGCTCGGGGGCGACGTAGTCGAGCGTGCCGACGAACTGGCCGACCGAGGTGAAGCCGGTCAGGGAGAGCGACTTCTTCGTCAGGCCGAAGTCGGTGAGATAGACGTGCTCGGGGTGGTCGCTGTCGGTGCCGCGGGCGACGAGGACGTTGCCGGGTTTGACGTCCCGGTGGACCAGCCCGTGCTCATGGGCGGCGTCGAGCGCGGAGGCGACCTGCGCGGCGATACGGACGGCGGTCGCCGGGGGCAGCGGGCCCTCGCGGTCGAGGAGGTGGCGCAGATCGCTCCCCTCCACGTACCGCATGGCGATGTACAGGACTCCGTCGGTCTCGTCCGCCTCGAATACGGGCACGATGTGCGGATGGTCGATGGCCGCGGCCACCCGTGACTCATGGGTGAAGCGTTTGCGGAACACGTCGTTGCGGGCCAGCTCCGGGGCGAGCAGTTTGAGGGCGACGGTCCGGTCAAGCCGCAGGTCGTGGGCGCGGTAGACGACGGCCATGCCCCCGCGGCCGATCTCGCTCTCGATGCGGTAGCCGGCGATCCTGCGGCCGACCAGCTCGGAGGGCCGGCCGGAGAAGGGGGTCGTCCCGCGGGTCATCGGGATCCCCGGTCGGGGTTCACGATCCGGGTGGCGGTGTGGTCCTGGTCCTCGGCCGCTTCCGGCGCCCGGTCGGTCGCGTAGGTGCTGAGGCGGGTGCCGTCGCCGTACAGCCAGCGCTCGCGCGCCGGGTCGTACAGCCACACGTCCTCGCCGTCGACGACCACACCGATCCGCAGTCCGTGGGTACGGCGCCGGAAGGACTCGCCGTCGAGGCCGGCGTCGGCCAGTTCCTCCACCGCCGCCCGGTACCGGGCCAGGGCCTGTTCGGCGCGGCCGAGCAGGGGGCGCGGGTCGGCGGCGGTCGCGAGGGGGGCGTCGGAGCGGGGCGGGTCCTGGGGGACGGCGACCAGATAGCGGCCGTCGACCCAGGCCGACCAGCCGTTGGAGCACAGCACGCGCCCCCAGTCGCCGCGCCGCTCCATGAGCCGGACCGGCAGCAGCGGATCGAGGGGCACGGTGGGGCGGGCCGGGTCGGGGGCCTCCCAGGCGGGCATGCCGTGCGGGGGGACCACGTGGGTGGGCCGGAATCCGGGAGTCGTCATGGGCCGCCCCTACTTCCGCATCACGGCGGGTTCGTGCCGGCGCAGCAGCCGGGAGACGAGGAATCCGCAGACCGCCGACAGCACGACGAGCATGCCCACGTCGAGCAGCCACACCCCCACCGAGTGCTCGAAGAGCGGATCCGCGGTGATGTCCCCGGGCACGATCCTGGCCAGCCCGATGGTGCCGGCCATCGCGCCGAGCGCCCACCGCGCGGGCACCAGCCACGACAGCTGCTCCAGACCGGGCACGCCGTCCAGGGTCAGCAGCGCCCCGCAGAACACCACTTGGACGATGGCGAGCAGCACCAGCAGCGGCATCGTCACCTCCTCCTTGTGGACCAGCGCGGAGATCAGCAGGCCGAGCATCATGGCTGTGAAGGCCAGCAGGGCCACGGCGAGGGTGATCTCGACCAGGGGCGGCATCAACACGCCTTCGCCGTCGGGAGCGTTGAGGTCGACGCCGAGCAGGGCGACGAGGGTCAGCACCACCGCCTGGACGACGGTCACCGCGCCGAGGACGACGACCTTGGACATCAGGTACGCCGATCTGGACAGGCCGACGGCGCGTTCCCGCTGGTAGATCACGCGTTCCTTGACGAGTTCGCGCACGGCGTTGGCCGCGCCGGTGAGGACGCCGCCGACGCACAGGATGAGCAGCACGTTCATCGCGTGCTCCCGGTCGAGTGCGCCGCCGGACAGGGCGCGGGCCATCGCGCCCATGACGAACGGCAGGGCGATCATGATCGCGAGGAAGGTGCGGTCGGCGGCGAGCGCGGTCGCGTAGCGGCGGACCAGGGTGCCGAGCTGGGCGCTTCTGCTGCGGGGCCGGGGCGGCGGCAGCATGATCACCGGGCCGGAGCGGGGCAGCCGGGGCTGCTCGCTGTCGTTGACGACGTACTGGCGCCGGAACGGCGAGTCGCGGTACTCCCCCGCCCAGTCCCGGTCCTGGTCGCGTTCGAAGGCCTCGAAGGCCTCCGGCCACTGCTCGAAGCCGAAGAAGGCGAGAGCGTCCTCGGGCGGTCCGTAGTAGGCGACCCTGCCGCCCGGCGCGAGCACCAGCAGCCGGTCGCAGACGTCGAGGCTGAGGACGCTGTGCGTGACGACGATGACGGTACGGCCGTCGTCGGCGAGGCCGCGCAGCATGTGCATCACCGAGCGGTCCATGCCGGGGTCGAGGCCCGAGGTCGGCTCGTCCAGGAAGAGCAGCGAGGGCTTGGTCAGCAGTTCCAGGGCCACGCTGACTCGCTTGCGCTGACCGCCGGAGAGCGTGTGCACGGGCTGGCCCGCGCGCTGCTCCAGCCCCAGCTCGCGGATGACCTCCTCGACCCGGTCACGGCGCTCGGCCCTGGCGGTGTCCTGCGGGAAGCGCAGCTCGGCGGCGTAGACGAGGGCGCTGCGCACGGTCAGCTGGCCGTGCAGGATGTCGTCCTGCGGGACCAGTCCGATCCGCTGGCGCAGCTCGGCGTAGTCACGGTAGAGGTCACGGCCGTCGTACACGACCGTGCCGTGATCGGCGGGGCGCTGGCCGGTGAGGGCGCCGAGCAGCGTGGACTTGCCGGCGCCGCTGGGGCCGACGACCGCGAGCAGGCACTTCTCCCCCACCGGGAAGGACACGTGGTCGAGCAGGACCTTGCGACCGCGGTCGACGGCGACCGTGAGGTCCTGTACGTCGAGGGAGACCTCCCCGGTGTCGACGTACTCCTGGAGCTGGTCGCCGACGAGACAGAAGTCCGAGTGTCCGATGCCGACGATGTCGCCGGGGTCGAGCGTGGCCCGGGTGACGGGCAGCCCGTTGAGGTAGGTCCCGTTGTGGCTGCCGAGGTCGACGATCTCGTGAGCGCCGTCGGGCAGCGCGCGCAGTTCCGCGTGCCGGCGCGAGACGACCAGGTCGTCGACGACGAGGTCGTTGTCGGCGGCGCGGCCGATGCGGACCGTGCGCGACGGCAGCGGCCGGACGGAGGTGGGCTCGCGGAAGGTGCCCGTCACACCGGGCATGGAGACCGCCGAGGGGCGTTCCGCCGGGGGCGGCGGGCGGCCCGACAGGACCAGGTACGGGCCGTCGTCCGGGCTGCCGATGCGGATCACGCTGCCGGGGCCGACGCCCCACTCCTGGACGCGCCTGCCGTCGGTGTAGGTCCCGTTGGTGCTGTGTTCGTCGGCGAGGGTCCAGTGGTCGCCGTCGGGTCGCAGCACCGCGTGGTGCCAGGAGACGCGGGTGTCGTCGATGACGATGTCGCTGAGCGGGTCCCGTCCGATGCGGTAGTCGTGGCCCGGGATCAGCACGCTGGAACCCGTCTCGGTCTCCAGCACGAGTTCGGGCGCGGTCGAGGAGACCGGTCGCTCCACCATGCCTTAATTCTATCGATTCGCACCCTTGTGTGCCCGACGGGCGGCGGGGTCTCAGCCGACGGGGAGGACGAGCGCCGGGACGGTCCGCTGCATCCGCAGGGCGTCGACGGATTCGGCGAGCAGCTCGTACTCGGTGGTCTCGTCGCTGATCGCGATCCGCACCAGCCGCCCGCCCGCCAACTCGTCGGCCACCAGCTCCTGCCGGCCCATGTCGGCACACCAGGCCCGCAGCAGCTCGGGCACGTCCGGCACGTTGTCGGCGACCGGGACCAGGGCGCCCGGCGGGATGTGCTCGCTCTCGGGCCGCGGATCCAGCCGTTCGGCCATCCAGGAGGCCCGGTCCCGCAGCCACCACAGCGCGAGCGCGAGCGTCGGGGCACGGTAGGTGCCGAGCGGTACGCCGATCCGCCGGCCGTCGCAGACGCCGTATGCGGTGACATGGCACAGGAATTCGTCGTGCACGTCTCTCTCCCCCGGTGCTCGCCGGCCGGTCGTGCCTCGCTTTCCGTGCGGCTCCTATGGGGTGAACTGCCCCTGACCTTTGAGTATGTTCACTCTTGAAACACTGTCACCATGACTTTCCGGCCAGTCTCTTGGCATATTCCGTGTCGTTCATGGCCGAAATCCGGCGAGCACCGGATCCCGTCGTCATTACCCGACAGGTAATCGACCCGGACGGCGGGGGGCGGGCAAGGTGGTCACACCGGATCGGCGATAACCGAGATCCGGGACCTGACCAGTATCGATGACCTCATTGGAGGCCGATTCACGATGTCCGCGAACACCGACCGTTACGAGAATGCCGTCGCCCGCTACTTCGAGGCCTGGAACGCACGGGAGCCCGAGGCTTTGGCCAAGGCTGTTACCGCCGCTTGGGCCGTGGACGGAGGTTATACCGACCCGCTGGCCGACGTCCGGGGCCATGAGCGGATCGCGGCGGTGATCGCGGCGGCGCACGCGCAGTTCCCGGGCTTCGCCTTCCGGCTCACCGGCGGTGTGGACGGGCATCACGACACGGCCCGCTTCTCCTGGGAGCTGGTGAGCGAGGCCGACGGCTCGGCACCGGTGGCCGGATCCGACGTCATCACTCTGGACGCCCAGGACCGGATCACGGCCGTCCTCGGATTCCTCGACCGGGTGCCCGCCGGAGCCTGAGGCCCGCCCCGCGATGAATTCCTCCGCTCGTGGCGGTCTACCCGGTGGGAGATCACCGCGAGCGGAGGACGTCATGAGCGCAAACGGAATCATGAACACCGAATTCACGGCCGTGCTGTGCAAGAGCCCGGCGAAAGGCGGCTGGACCTACGTCGTCTGGCCGGAGTCCGTCGAATTCTTCGGAACTCGCGGACTGGTAAAGATCCGCGGAACGGTCGACGGGCATCCGTTCCGGAGTTCGTTCATGGCCCTCGGGGACGGCACCCACAAGCTTCCCGTCAATGCCGACGTCCGCAAGGCGATCGGAAAGCAGGAGGGCGACTCGGTGACCGTACGCCTGACGGAACGGCTCAGCCGTTGATCACCGCGTCGATCCGGGTCAGCTCCTCGGCGTCGAAGTCCAGGTTGGCGAGGGCGCCGACGCTGTCCTCGATCTGCCGGGCGCTGCTCGCGCCCACCAGCGCGGAGGTCACCCGGCCGCCGCGCAGCACCCAGGCCAGCGCGAGCTGGGCGAGGGACTGACCGCGGGACCTGGCGATGTCGTCGAGGGCGCGCAGCTTGCCGGTGAGCTCCTCGGTGAGCGCCTCGGAGTTCAGGAACGGGCTGTCGCTCGCCGCTCGGGAGTCCTCCGGGATGCCGTTCAGGTAACGGCCGGTCAGCAGGCCCTGCTCCAGCGGCGAGAACACGATCGACCCGACCTGGAGTTCGTCCAGGGCGTCGAGCAGGCCCTCGCTCTCGGGGCGGCGGTCGAGCATCGAGTAGCGCGGCTGGTGGATGAGCAGCGGGGTGCCCAGCTCACCGAGGATGCGGGCGGCCTCGCGGGTCTGCTCCGCCGAGTAGTTGGAGACGCCGACGTAGAGCGCCTTGCCCTGCTGGACCGCGGTGTGCAGAGCGCCCATCGTCTCCTCCAGGGGAGTCTCCGGGTCGGGGCGGTGCGAGTAGAAGATGTCGACGTAGTCCAGGCCCATCCGGGTGAGGCTCTGGTCGAGCGAGGACAGCAGGTACTTGCGCGAGCCCCATTCGCCGTACGGTCCCGGCCACATCAGGTAGCCGGCCTTGGTGGAGATGACCAGCTCGTCGCGGTACGGCGCGAAGTCCGCCTTCAGCGCCTCGCCCAGCGCGGACTCGGCGGCGCCGGGCGGCGGGCCGTAGTTGTTCGCCAGGTCGAAGTGGGTGATGCCGAGGTCGAAGGCGCGGCGCAGGATGGCCCGCTGCGTCTCGACCGGACGGTCCGGGCCGAAGTTGTGCCACAGTCCGAGCGACAGCGCGGGGAGCTTCAGGCCGCTGCGTCCGGTGCGCCGGTAGGGCATGTCGGCGTAGCGGTCGGGGTGTGCGGTGTACAACGCGACTCCAAGAAGATCGGTCGGTTTCAGGAACCGCTACCCACTCTGGCCCGACCTGCGGGTAGTGGTCCAACAGAAGAATCCGATGGAATTGTGCGGCTACGCTTCTCAATCATGGAACTGCGCCACCTCCAGCACTTCGTCGCGGTCGCCGAGGACCAGCACTTCACCCGGGCCGCCGAACGCCTCATGGTCTCCCAGTCGGGCCTGTCGGCGTCGATCCGGGCCCTGGAGCGGGAGCTGCGCGCCCCGCTGTTCGTCCGGACCACCCGGCGGGTGACGCTGACGGAGGCGGGCCGGGCGCTGCTGGCCGAGGCCGAGCGGATCCTGGCGCAGGTGCGGGCGGCCCACGAGGCGGTGGCGGCCGTGCAGGGCGTCGTGCGCGGCACCCTCTCCGTGGGCACCGAGCAGTGCATCGCCGGAGTGGACGTGGCCGGGCTGCTGGCGGCGTTCCGGCGGCGCCATCCCGACGTGGAGATCCGGCTGCGGCAGACCGGCTCGGGCGCGCTCGGCGAGGAGGTGGCGGCCGGCCGGCTCGACCTGGCCTTCGCCTATCGGACCCAGACGGACACCGACCAGCTCCGCTGCGCGCCGCTGGCCACCGAGCCGATGTACGTCCTGTGCCATCCCGAGCACCGGCTCGCCGGGGTGTCGGCGGCGCTGACGCCCCAGGACGTCGCGGGCGAGGTGTTCGTCGACTTCCATCCGGACTGGGGGCCGCGCCGCGCCACCGACGCCGCGTTCGCCGAGGTGGGAGTGCGCCGCACGGTCGCCCTGGAGGTCAACGACGTGCACAGTCTGCTGGACCTGGTGGACGAGAACCTCGGGGTCGCCGTCGTACCGCGCCACTTCCGGCACAAGCGGGAGGCGCTCACCGCACTGCCCCTCAAGGGCACGGGCGAGGCGGTGTACGAGACGGTCGCGCTGCTGCCGCCCGCGCGGTCGACCAGCCCGGCGGCCCGGGCGCTGATGGCGCTGCTGGAAACGGGGAGCGGGTGAGGGCGGGGTGCGCGATGGTGGACGTATGCATGCCAAGGACATCCTCATCGACGGGTACCACCGCATCCAGGAAGAGGTCCACGCCGCCGTCGAGGGCCTGGACCCCGACGACCTGAACGCCCGGCCCGCCGACGGGGCCAACTCGATCGCCTGGCTCGTCTGGCATCTCACCCGCGTCCAGGACGACCATCTCGCCGACGCCTTCGGACGCGACCAGGTGTGGCTGGCCCAGGACTGGGAGAAACGGTTCGGCCTCGACCTGCCGCGCCAGGACACCGGGTACGGGCACAGCGACGCGAAGGTCGCGAAGGTGCGGGTCTCCGACGGCGGCCTGCTGACCGGGTACCACGACGCCGTGCACGCGCAGAGCCTTCAGGCGCTGCGCGCGCTGACGGCGGCGGACCTGGAGCGCGTCGTGGACGAGCGCTGGGACCCGCCCGTCACCCTGGGCGTACGGCTGGTCAGCGTCCTGTCCGACGATCTCCAGCACGTCGGACAGGCCGCCTACGTCCGCGGACTGCTTCAGAGCGCGGCGGCGTAACCCGGAAGGACGACGTCCTCGATGAGGGCCTTGCGCTCGTCGAACGGCAGGAACGCGCTCTTGAGGGCGTTCACCGTGACGGTACGCAGGTCCTCGAGGGTCCAGCCCGCCTCCTGGATGAGCAGCGACATCTCGCGGGTCATCGTCGTGCCGGAGACCAGCCGGTTGTCGGTGTTGAGGGTGACGCGGAAGCCGAGGTCCTTCAGCGCGGTGATCGGGTGCTCGGCGATCGAGGTCGCCGCACCGGTCTGGAGGTTGGAGGTGGGGCACATCTCCAGGGCCACCCGGCGGTCGCGCACCCAGCCCGCGAGCCGGCCGAGCTTGCCGTCCACGATGTCGTCGGTGATGCGCACGCCGTGGCCGATGCGCTGGGCGCCGCAGACCTGGAGGGCCTGGTGGATGCTGGGCAGGCCGTGCGCCTCGCCGGCGTGGATGGTGAAGGGGACGTTCTCGCGGCGCAGGTGCTCGAAGGCGGCGAGGTGGTCGGCGGGCGGGAAGCCGTCCTCGGCGCCGGCGATGTCGAAGCCGACGACACCGGCGTCCCGGAAGGCGACCGCGAGGTCGGCGGCCTCGCCCACCCGGTCGAACATCCGCATGCCGCAGAGCAGCGTCCCGACCCGGACCGGCGTCCCGGCCGCCGCCGCCTTCGCCATACCGGCCGCGAGGCCCTCCTGGACCGTCTCCACGACCTCGGCGAGGGTCAGCCCGCCGTTGACGTTCAGCTCGGGGGCGTAGCGGACCTCGCCGTAGACGACTCCGTCGGCCGCCAGGTCGAGCACGTACTCCTCCGCGGTGCGCAGCAGGCCCTCGCGGGTCTGCATGACGGCGAGGGTGTGCTCGAAGGTGGCTATGTACCGCACCAGGTCACCCGAGTTGGCGGCCTCGAAGTACCAGGCGGCGAGCTCGTCGGGGTCGGTGGTGGGCAGGGTGTGGCCGATCGCGTCCGCGAGCTCGACGACGGTGGCGGGGCGCAGGCCGCCGTCGAGGTGGTCGTGCAGGACGGCCTTGGGGAGGCGGCGGAGGGTGTCGGTGTCGATGTGGGGCGCGGTCATGAGCGTGTTCCTCGGCAGGTGGTTCTCAGGTGGTTTCTGAGGTGGTTTTTCAGGCGGTGGCGGCGGTGGCGGGCTGGAGCAGGTCCCAGCGGTTTCCGTACAGGTCCTGGAAGACGGCGACGGAGCCGTAGGCCTCGTGGCGGGGCTCCTCCAGGAAGGTCACACCGGCGGCGAGCATGCGGGCGTGGTCGCCGGCGAAGTCCTCGGTGTGCAGGAAGAACCCGACGCGGCCGCCGGTCTGGTCGCCGATCCGGGCGCGCTGGTCCTCGCCCTTGGCCCGGGCGAGCAGCAGCCCGACGCCGTCCTGGCGATCCCCCGGCCGCACGACGACCCAGCGGGCGCCGTCGGGGCGGGGTTCGTCCTCGACGAGCCGGAACCCGAGCGCCTCGGTGTAGAAGCGGATCGCCTCGTCGTAGTCGTCGACGACAAGCGTGACCAGGGCGATGCGACTCATCGGGGCCTTTCGGGGAGCGTGCGGGGGCTGTCGGGAGGTGCGATTGACGGGAGAGGTTATACGTAAAACGTTCCTTACGCCAGTCGCCTCCCGGCGGCGGTGGCCGGGCCCGTCCGGCGGATCGCACCGCGGCCGGGGAGAGCCGCACCGGCGCGGGAGGGACCCTCGCGACGCGCCCTCCCCCGGCCTCCCGGACGCCCTGCCGTACGCCGGTCGGCGCTGCGGCGACGGCGGTGGCCCGAGGCGCGGTCGGGTCCCGGGCCTCTTGCGTCGACCGCCCTTCCCCGGCGTCTCGAAGGCGCTGCCGCACGCCCTGCCGTACGCCGGCATCGCGGCGACGGCGGTGGGCCAGGCCGCAGGCCCGAGGCGCGGTCGAGTCGCGGGCCCCGTGCCTCGACACCCTCCCCCGGCCTGTCGAACGCCCTGCCGTACGCCGGTCAGCACGCGAAGGCGGTGGCCCAGGCCGCAGGCCCGAGGCGCGGTCGAGTCGCGGGCCCCTCGCGTCGACCACCCTCCCTCGGCCTGTCGAACGCCCTGCCGTACGCCGGTCGGCGCTGCGGCGACGGCGGTGGCCTAGGTGTATTGCCCTGTGAGGTCGGGACCATCGTCCGAGGCGGAGAGCCCCTCGCCGTCGCTAGCGTCCCGACCATGAAGATCACGGAGCCGCCCCGTACCCCCGGGCAGCGCAAGCAGGAACTGCTGAACCGGCTGGAACGCGAACTCGACATCTGGGTCGCCACGGCGGACCGGGAGGGGCTGCCCTGTCTCGTCGCGCTGTGGTTCGTCTGGGACGGCGAGTACCTGTGGCTGTCCACCCGGCTCACCAACCCCACCGGCCGCAACCTGCGGGAGGGCGGCCGAGCCCGCCTGGCCCTCGGGGACACACGGGACGTGGTTCTCGTCGACGGCGAGGTCGAGACGTACACGCGGGAGGAGGTACCGGAGGCGGCCGCCCGGGCGTTCCTGGCGAAGACCGGCTGGGACCCGGGCCGGGACGGCGCACCGTACGCCTACTTCCGGGTGCGGCCGGTGGCGGTGCAGACATGGCGCGAGGTGCACGAGCTGCCCCGTCGGCATCTGATGCGGGACGGGGCGTGGGTCGTGTAGCTCGCGCTGCCGGCCCGGGTCAGGCGCCGGTACCCGGATGCGGTCGGCGTTCCGGGCGCCCTTCACCGGAAACAGCCGGGCGCCGTCCGGGTCCCGCCGGGCGGCGGGGCCCGGGGATGGTCTCGTCGGGCGGTTTCCGGCGTCCGGGCGCCCGGCGGGTGCCGTCCGGGCGGCAGCAGGCGCGGGCGGCGGGCGCGAGCAGCAGGCGCGGGCATGCCGCTCGTCGGCGGATCAGTTGGCCGGTGTCCCGGCGGCGGCACGGTGGGCGGCGTTCAGGCCGTGCAGTTCCTCGGCCGTGAGGCGCAGCGCGCCCGCCGCGACATTCTCCGTGAGGTGGACGGGGTCTCCGGTGCCCGGGATGGCCAGCACATGCGGCCCCTGGGCGAGGGTCCAGGCGAGGCGGACAGCGGCGACGGAGGTGCCGTGGGCGCGGGCGGCGGCGAGCACCGCCTCGTCAGGGGCGGTGGTGACGCCCTGCGTTCCGCCGTCGCCGGCGATGGCGAAGAACGGCACGAAGGCGACGCCCTGTTCGCCGCAGACGCGGAGGAGTTCCTCGGTCTCCGGGGCGTGGTGGCCGAGGCCGTAGCGGTTCTGCACGCTGACGACGGGGGCGATGGCCTGTGCCTCGGCGAGATGGCGGGGTTCGACGTCGGAGATGCCGAGGTGGCGGATCAGTCCGGCGGCGCGCAGTTCGGCGAGGGCGCCGAAGTGCTCGGCGATCGACTCCTGGCGCATCCGGCGCAGGTACACCAGGTCGAGGTGGTCGCGGCCGAGCTGGCGCAGGTTCTCCTCCACGTGAGCGCGCAGGTCCTCGGGGCGGGCCGAGGTGCCCCACTCCCCCGACCAGTCGCGGAAGGGGCCGACCTTGGTGGCGATCAGCAGGTCGTCCGGGTACGGGGCGAGCGCGCTGTTGATCAGCTCGTTGGCGGAGCGGAGGGCGGAGAAGTAGAAGGCGGCGGTGTCGATGTGGTCGACGCCGAGCTCGATCGCCTTGCGCAGGACGGCGATCGAGCGGCCGCGGTCGCTCGGCGTGCCGAGGTGGAAGGCCGCGCTGCCGGTCAGCCGCATCGCGCCGAAGCCGATGCGGCGGACCGACAGGTCGCCGATGTCCCAGGTGCCCGCGGCATCCGCGGTGATCGTTGCGGAGGTCATCCGGGCAGTCTCGCACGCGCCGGGCAACGGCACGAGCCGGTGGCACGGCACCTCAACAGGCCACGGTCTCCTCGCACTTGCGCAGCGCTTCCTGGACGTCACGGCTCCAGTGCCGGGCCGTGCGCGGGGTGGCCGAGGACACGGTGTGCACGGCCGGCTCCCGGCGTTCGGGCAGCCCGCCGGACCTGGCACGCCGGCGCTCGTTGACGGGGGGTGTGCCATGGGCGACGACCTCCTCCACGATCTCGGCCAGATCGCCGTCGGGGAGGGGGAGTTCGAGGTCGTCGTCGACGAAACCGACCACCGCCGGCACGTACTCGACCAGCGCCCGCAGCGCCCTGGGCAGTCCTCGCCCGGCACGGCGCAGACCGCTGAGCACATGCAGCGCCGTGGCGATCTCCAGTTCGGTGGCCTCCCGGCTCAGCGTGGCGGGGGTGATCTCGGTGTGGCTCAGCCACCAGTCGGCCTCGTCGTCCTCCCCCATCGAGCGGTGGTGGAGGTAGAGGCAGTAGCCGGAGACGGTGTCCGAGGCGCCGGCGCCGTACTGCCACCAGAAGCGGGCGCTGTCCTCGCAGTCGGCGAGGTACAGGAGGCTGCCGAGAATCCGTGCGCCGGACGGCTCGGGAAGGGAGCTGCCCAGGAAGTTGCCGAGGCCCTTCAGCGCACCGGGGCGGGTCAGCAGTGCCTCGCAGAGCGCTCGGAGGTCCCGCGCCGCGGGGTGCACCCGCGGGGGCCTGCGGGCCGCCGCGGCGCGCTGCGGGCACACCCGCGCCGTGGGTCCGTCGGGGCCGCCCGCCGCGACCCGGGCGGCGATACGGGCCTCCGCGGCCTCGATGTCCACGCGGCTGTAGGGGGCCGTGGGGGTCAGCCGCGCCCCGGCCAGCAGGGTGTCGATGTCGCTCGCGGTGTCGAAGGTCATGACCGCTCCGCCTCCTCCTCGGCGCACGATGTGTAGATGTCCCGCAGCCGGCGTTTGGCATAGCGCTCGGTGGAACGCACCCCGGCCTCGGTGATGCCCAGCTGGAACGCCACGTCGGCGGTGCTGTAGCCCTCGCAGTAGCGCAGCCGGATGACGTCGCGCTGGCGCTCGGGGAGGGCGGAGATCGCCCGGAACAGCCGCAGGTTCTGCTCGATCACCTCGAAGGCGTCCTCGGCGCCCTGGAGGGTGACCGTCTCGAAGACGGCCGTGTCCATCAGCGTGGCGCGCCGGCCGCGGGCCCGGGCGTGGTCGATGACGCGGTTCTTCACCACCCGCCAGGCGTAGGCGGCGGGATTCTCGGCGCTCAGTATCTGCGGCCACTGCCGGGCGAGTTGGACGAACGCCTCGTCCACGGCCTCCTCGGCGTCCGCGCGGCAGCGCAGGCAGCGCTCGGCCTCGCGGACGTAGCGCGGGCGGTGCATCTGGTGGAAGGCGCTGAAGTCCAGGGGCAGCTTCTCCGGCGCGCGCGGGTTTCCGGCGGGTCGCAACTCCTCCTGGGTCACCGATCGCCTCCGGGGAGCCGATGGTCCATTTCCCGGACGCCCACCCGCACGAGTGCGGCGACGAACCGACGCGCGAGGGTGAGGACTCCGGGTCCGAAGACCCGGAGGGCAAGTACGGACAACGCCACGTCGCGGGCGAGCTGTTCGAACTGGTCGTTCACGGACCCTTCGGTCCTTCCGCTGGCTGTGCGGGGCCCAGGGACCCCGGAAGGCATCGGTCACACCTTCTGCCTCCACGGCGTCCGGCGGTGCCGTTTCGTGCACTCCGGATTCGAAAGTCCGACGGAATTGGCCGTTTTGGACTACGGAGCGTGCCGTTCCGGGCCAATACCGCTTCCCTGACTGCCGCTTGACGGGCTACTTCCGCTCACTCCCGTCCGTTTTCGCCCGCCCGCGCCCGCCACCCGCACCCGCCACCCGCACCCGCCGTCCGCGCCTCGCGCGGCTCAGTGCAGCGGCTTCTCCAGCACCGCCTTGCGGTGGCTGAACGTCTCGATGGAGTAGCGGCCGTGGTAGTTGCCCATGCCGCTCTCGCCCACTCCGCCGAACGGCAGGTCGGAGACGGTGAGATGGGCGAGCGGCAGACCGTAGCCGAGGCCGCCGGAAGAGGTCTCGGCGGCGATGCGGCTCCGGGTCTCGCCGGACTCGGTGAAGACGTACAGGGCGAGCGGCTTGTCGCGGTCGTTGATGAAGGCGATCGCCTCGTCCAGGCCCTCGACGGTGACGATCGGCAGGATCGGGCCGAAGATCTCCTCCCGCATCACGGGCGACCCGGGGTCGACGTCGGCCAGAACGGTGGGCGCGAGGTACTTGTCCGTACGGTCGTTGCCGCCGCCGACCACGATCCGGCCGGAGTCGAGCAGAGCGGCGAGCCGGTCGAAGTGGCGTTCGTTGATGATGCGGCCGTAGGCGTCGGAGGCCTGCGGGTCGGTCCCGTAGAGCGTCTCGACCGCGCGGGTCAGCAGGGGTTCGAGGGCGGCGGCCGTCTCCGGGTCGGTGAGGACGTAGTCGGGGGCGACGCAGGTCTGGCCGGCGTTGAGGAACTTGCCGCGGGCCAGCCGGTCCGCGACGACGGAGAGATCGGTGTCGCGGTCGACGAACGCCGGTGACTTGCCGCCGAGTTCGAGGGTGACGGGGGTGAGGTGCTCGGCGGCGGCGCGCAGGACGATGCGGCCGACGGTGCCGTTGCCGGTGTAGAAGATGTGGTCGAAGCGCTCGGCCAGCAGGGCGGTGGTCTCCGGGACCCCGCCCTCGGCGACGGCGACCGACTCGGTGTCGAGATACGCCGGCAGCAGACGGGCCAGCGCGGCGGAGGTGGCGGGCGCGAGCTCGCTGGGCTTGACGACCACCGCGTTTCCGGCGGCGAGAGCGCCGACCAGCGGGGCGAGCAGGAGCTGCGCGGGGTAGTTCCAGGGCGCGATGACGAGGACCACGCCGAGCGGGTCGACCTGGGTCCACGCGGTGGCGTCGGCGCCGAGGTGGGCCGGGACCGGGGCGGACTCGGGGCGCAGCCACGTGTCCAGGTGGTCGAGCGTGTGGTCGATCTCCCGGACCGTGAAGTCGATCTCGGTGCGGTACGCCTCGGCGGAGCTCTTGCCCAGGTCGGCGTGGAGGGCGTCGGCCAGGTCGGCGCCCCGCTCGGTGAGCAGCTCGCGCAGCCGGCGCAGCTGCTCCGTGCGCCAGGCGACGGGCTTGGTGCGGCCGGTGCGGAAGGTGGCGCGCAGCCGGGCTACGACGTCGGCGGGCTGCTCGGGAGTGGCGGCGGTGGTCACGGTGCCTCACTGGGGTGCGCGGGCCTCACGGCCCTGGGGTCTCGGTGCGAGCGGTCTGCTCGTCCTGGGTACGAGCACCGGGCTCGTTGTCGGTGCGAGCGATGAGCTCGATGTATATGCCAACCTTTCATGCACCAAAATACATTCCCGGCGGCGCCGACTACTCCCCGGCCTGTTCGGTGAGCGCGTGTCCGCGCCGGGCGAGGAAGGCCCGTTCCGCCGGGCTCTCGCTCAGCGCGAGGGCCGCCTCGTAGGCTTCCGCGGCCTCGGCGACCCGGTCCAGGCGGCGCAGCAGATCGGCGCGGACCGCGTGCCAGACGTAGTAACCGTCGAGGTCCAGCGCGTCGACGAGGTCGAGGGCCCGGGCCGGGCCTTGCGTCTCCGCCACGGCGACCGCCCGGTTGAGCGCCACGACTGGGCTCGGGGCGCACTCCATGAGCTGGTCGTACAGGCGCAGGATCTGCCGCCAGTCGGTGTCGGCGGCGGTCGGCGCGTCGCTGTGGACGGCCTGGATCGCGGCCTGGATCTGGTACGGCCCCGGCCGGTCGCGGCGCAGACAGCGGCGGACGAGCGACTGCCCCTCGGTGACCAGGGCCCGGTCCCATCGGCCGCGGTCCTGCTCGGGCAGCGGTACGAGCGTGCCGTCGGCGTTCTCCCGTGCGCTCCGGCGCGAGTGGACGAGCAGCATCAGCGCCAGCAGCCCGGTGGCCTCGGGCTCGTCCGGCATCAGCTCGGTGAGGAGCCGGCCGAGGCGCAGGGCCTCGGCGCACAGGCCCGGGTCGCCCCCGTACCCCTCGTTGAAGATCAGGTAGATGACGGCGAGCACGCCGTTCAGCCGGTCGGGCAGGTCGGCGTCGCGTGGCACGCGGTACGGGATCCGCGCGTCCCGGATCTTCGCCTTGGCGCGGACCAGCCTCTGGGCCATGGTCGGCTCGGGGACGAGGAAGGCGCGGGCGAGCCGGGCGGTGGTGAGGCCGCCGAGGAGCCGCAGGGTCAGGGCGACCTGCGCCCGCGGTGCCAGCGCGGGATGGCAGCAGGTGAAGATCAGACGGAGCCGGTCGTCGCGCACGGGGCCCTCCTCCACGGGCGGCTCGGTGGCGTACAGCAGGGAGGCCTCGGCGTGCCGGGCGTCCCGGGTGGACTCGCGGCGCAGCCGGTCGACGGCCCGGTTGCGGGCGGTGGTGATGATCCAGCCGGCCGGGCTCGGCGGCACACCGGTCTGCGGCCAGCGCCCGACGGCCGTGGTGAAGGCCTCCTGCACCGCCTCCTCGGCGAGGTCGATGTCACCGAGGAAACGGACCAGGACGGCGACGGCACGGCCGTACTCCGCGCGGAACACGGCCTCGACGTCGAGGGGCATCAGGCCTCGCCCATGAAGGGGCGCACCTCGATGGGGAGGGTGGTCGCCCAGGTCGCCCGGCGGCCCCAGTGCAGGGCGGCGTCCAGGTCCGGCGCCTTGATCAGGCAGATCCCGCCGAGGTACTCCTTGCCCTCGGCGTACGGCCCGTCGGTGACGAGGACGTCGTCGCCGCCCGGACGCAGCACGGTGGCCGTCTCCGGCCCGTGCAGCCCCCCGGCGAACACCCAGGCGTCGGCCTCGCGCAGTTCCCGGTGGAACGTCTCGAGGTTGCGGCCGATCTCCGCCATCCCCTCGGCCGACGGGGGTTCGCCCTCGGTGGGTGTGATCACGCTGAGCAGGTAGTGCTTCATGACGTCCTCCAGGTCGCGTGCCGTTCTGTCACCTCCTACACGAACGGCGACCCCCCGGATCGACACCCCGCGCCACGGAACCGGGAGAATCGCGCCCATGACCGCACCGCACCCCCTCGTCGCGCGCGCCCGCAGCCTCGCGGACGAACTCCTCGCCCCGCACGCCGAACAGGTCGACCAGGAAGAGGTCCCCAGCAGCCACCTCGCGGAGATCAGGCGCTCGGGACTGCTCGGGCTGAACGCGCCGAAGGAGTACGGCGGGGCCGAGGCACCCGGTGCGGTGCTGCGCGAGACGACGGAGATCCTGGCCGGGGCGTGCTGCTCCACCTGGTTCGTGCAGGCGCAGCACCACACCCCGGTACTTACCCTGGCCAGGAACGAGGGTGCGGCGCGCGAACGCCTGCTGGGCCCGCTGGCGAGCGGTGAACTGCTGTCGGGAGTGGCGTACGCGCACCTGCGGGCGTATCCGCGCATCCCCGTCCGGGTCACCCCGGAGCGGGCCGGCTGGCGCTTCGACGGGACGGTCCCCTGGTACACCGGGTGGGGCCTGAACGATGTGCTGCTGCTCGCCGGGGTCACCGACACCGGCGAGGTGCTGTTCGCCTTCACCGAGGCGCGTGAGCAGCCGGGCCTGCGGGCCTCGGCCCCGCTGCGCCTCGCCGCCCTCACCGCGGCCCGCACGGTCTCCCTGGAACTGGACGGCCTGTGGCTCCCCGAGGAGGCGGTCGCGCTGCGCACCCCGCACGAGCGCTGGTCGGCGGCGGACCGCCTCAGGACGGTGAACGCCAACCCGGCGGTCTTCGGTGTCACCGAAGCGGCCCTGACCCTGCTGGACGAGGACACGGCGGCCCCGCTGCGCGCCCGTCTCACGGAGGTCCGCACCCGGGCCTACGCCCTCGCCGACGGTTCGGCGCCCGATGAGCGCCTGGCGGAGCGCCTGGCCCTGCGGACCCAGGCGTCCGAGGTGATGCGCGCGGCGACCACGGCGGGGGTGGTGACCGGCGGCGGCCGCTCCATGCTGCTGACGAACAGGGCCCAACGCCTGGCGAGGGAGGCGCTGTTCCTCATGGTCCAGGCCCAGACGCGGGAGTCACGCACGGACCACTTGAGGTCACTGGCCGACTAGCCGTCCCCAGGGGCGCCGGGAACGACGCGAGCAACCGCCTTCGTTCCCACCAGCCATGTTCCGACCACCCACCTTCCGCACGCGCCGGCGCCCCCGGACGCCCCGCTCAGCCGGCGAAGGGCACCTGCACCGACGCCACCTGCTTCCCGGCGGGGTGGTCCCACAGCCCCTCCCCGGCCAGCCGGGGCAGCACGCCCTCCCCGAACCAGTACGCCTCTTCCAGGTGCGGGTACCCGGACAGCACGAACTCCTCGATCCCCAGCGCCGCGTACTCCTTGATCAGTCCGGCGACCTCCGCGTGGCTGCCCACCAGCGCGGTTCCCGCGCCGCCGCGGACCAGGCCGATCCCGGCCCAGAGGTGGGGATGGATCTCGAGCCCGTCCCGGCTGCCGCCGCCGTGCAGCGCGAGCATCCGCCGCTGGCCCTCGGACTCACTGCGCGCGAGCCCGGCCTGGACGGAGCGCACGGTCTCCGCGTCGAACCCGGCGAGCAGCCGATCCGCCTCCGCCCAGGCCTCCTCCGAGGTGTCGCGGGTGATGACATGGAGCCGGATGCCGAACCGGAGCGTCCGCCCCTGCTTCGCCGCGAGCCCCCGGATCCAGGCGATCTTCTCCGCGACCTGGGCCGGCGGCTCGCCCCAGGTGAGGTACACATCGACGTACTTCGCGGCGATCTCGCCGGCGATCGGCGAGGAGCCGCCGAAGTACACCTCGGGCACCGGATCCGGCACCCGGGCCAGCTTCGCGTCCTCGACCCGGAGATGCTCGCCCTCCAGGTCGACGGTCTTGCCCTCCCACAACTCCCTGACGATCCGCAGGAACTCACCGGTCCTGCGATAGCGATCGTCCTTGTCCAGGAAGTCGCCGTAGGCCCGCTGCTCGTGGCTCTCGCCGCCGGTGACGACGTTGAGCAGGAGCCGTCCGCCGGTCTGCCGCTGGAAGGTGGAGGCCATCTGCGCGGCGAGCGTCGGCGAGACGAAGCCGGGCCGGAACGCGACCAGGAACTTGAGCCGCTCGGTGTGCTGGCTGACCATGGCCGTGGTCAGCCAGGCGTCCTCGCACCAGGCCCCGGTGGGGGTGAGCACGCCCAGGAAGCCGAGGTCCTCCGCGGCGCGGGCGATCTGGCTCAGGTAGGCGACCGTCGGCGGCCGGTCCCTTCCGGAGGCGGTGGCGGGGGTGCCGTGGCCGCCGCCGACGACATGGCGGCTGTCGCCGTTGGTGGGGAGGAACCAGTGGAACGTGAGGGACACGGGGGGTCTCCGATCGGGAATGTCCGTCTGCCGGGCTGCCGGGCTGCCGGGCTGCGGGTCTGCCGGGTCGCGGGTCTGCCGGGCCCGGGCGGCCGGGCGGTCCGTTGCGGGCTAGAGCAGGCCGTGGCGCGGTGGCCGGGTGCCGTTCAGCACGAACCGCCCGAGATGCTGGATCTTCCAGCGGGTCGGATCGTGCAGGGTGTGGGTGCGGGCGTCGCGCCAATGCCGGTGCAGATTGAGCGAGGCGAGGGCGGACCGGGTCCCGGACACCTCGAACAGGGCGCTGGAGACCTCCACCGCCGCCCGTGCCGCCTGTACCTTCGCGGCGGCGACCGCGAGGGACGCCTCGGCGGCCGTGCCGTCGGTGAGATCGGCGCGCGCCGTGTCGACCGCCCGGGCGGCCTCGCGCAGCAGCGCATCCGACGCCCTCACCTCCAGGTCGAGTTCACCGAACCGCTGGATCAGCAGCGGATCCTCGGCGGCCGCCTCGACGCCGCTCTCGAACCACGGCCGGCTCTTCGTCCGCACGAACTCCACCGCCTCGACGAGCGCGCCCGCGGCGATCCCCGCGTCGATCGCGGAGTGCAGCAACTGGGCTACAGCGCCATGGAGTTGCGGTCCCTCGAAGGTGAGGTGGTGCGGCAGGACCCGGTCACCCGGTACCGGCACGCCGTCCAGGCGGACGGTGCCGCCGGCCGTCGTCCGCTGGCCCAGCCCGTCCCAGTCGTCGATCACGGTGAGGCCGGGCGCGTCGGACGGCACGTACGCGACGTGCAGTCTGCCGTCCTCGGCCCGGGCCAGCACCGGGATCCAGTCGGCGAAGAGGGCGCCGGTGGAGTAGTGCTTGACGCCGGTCAGGACGTACGAGCCGTCCGGCCGGGACACCAGACGGGTGCGGATGTCCTGGACGTGCTTGCCGCCGGCCTCCGACTGGGCGTTGCCGAAGCGCCGGCCGGCGAGCAGCTCGGCGAAGAAGAACTTCCGCTGCTCCGACGTGCCCTGACGACGGATCACATTGACGTAGGCGAAATGGCTCTGCGGGATCTGGGCGAGGCTGCCGTCGGCGGTGCCGAGCAGACGGAAGATCTCCGCGAGGGTCAGGGCGCCGACATCCGCCCCGCCGTGGTCGGAGGGGACGGTGACGGCGAGCAGACCGGAGGCCGACAGCTTGTCCAACTCGGCGCGGGGCAGCCGCCGTTCGGCGTCGCGTACCGAGGCTCCGGCGCGGAACTCCTCGGCCAGCGAGGCGGCGACGGCGAGGGCCTCGGCGTCGTCCGCGATGACATGGGCGGACATCGTGCCGCTCAGCTCGCCGCGGCCAGGTACGGCGTCCGCCCGAGCGCGGCCGAGAACTGGTCGACGACGTGGGTGAGCGCCTCGGTGGCGGTCGGGGCGACCGTGACGGAGCCGTCCTCGTGGGCGGTGATGTCCTTGTCCAGGGTGAACCAGCCCTGCACGATGTGGGCCGCGCCCATGGAGTTGAGCACGGGACGCAGGGCGTAGTCGATGGCGAGGACGTGGGCGGTGGATCCGCCGGTGGCCAGCGGCAGGACCGTCTTGCCGGTGAGCGCGTACTGCGGGAGCAGGTCGAGGAGCGCCTTGAGGACACCGGAGTAGGACGCCTTGTAGACCGGGGTGCCCACGATGACACCGTCGGCGCGCGCGAAGAGCTCGGTGGCCTCGACGATCGCCGGGTGGCGGAAGTCCGCGCCGAGCAGGGCCTCGGCCGGGATCGTACGGACGTCGAGCGGGATCACCTCGTGCCCCTGGACGGCGAGCCGCTGGTCGAGGTGGCGCAGCAGGCGGCCGGTGCGGGAGGAGGCGGAAGGGCTGCCGGAGACGGACAGGACGGTGGCCATGGGTCCTCTTTCGAAGGAGCCCGGGGCACCCCGGCAGGGCGGGGCGCTCCGGTGGGAGCGGTCAGAAGTACCGGGCGGGTGCGGGCCGTTCGCCCTCGAGGACCCGGCGGGCCGGCCTCGCGGCGCTCGTGGGCGCCTGGGTCGTGGAGCGTGCGGGGACGGTCGGATACGCGGAGACGGACTCTTCCCGCGTCTCGGGGAGGCGCGCCTCCGCGGCGGGCATGCGGAACTCCTGGTGCGGAATTGCTTTCCGGCACACCGAATTCACCGGAAGCGGTGGCGCCGACAGGGTGCGGACGCCAAAGGGCCGGCGGGCGCGGTGAATTCAGGTGGGGGAAAAAGGAAAAGCGCGGCGGATCGCGAGGGAGGATCAGGCCGCGGCGCAACAGGAGGCGCTGAAGACGCGCGCGAGGTCGACATGGCGTCGCCGCGTGAGGTCCAGTCGCATCTTCATGTCCTCGATCGTGGCAGCAGCCTGCGACGGCAGTCAAGGCAAACCCGACCGGTCTCGTATAGCGGACCATTGAATTTCACGAAGGCGTGACAGGGAAACCCTTGAACGGGCGCCGAACGGGCGCGCATTCTTCCGTCGTGCGTACCGAACAGCTGGAATACATCGCGGCCGTCACCCGACTCGGTTCGTTGCGTCGGGCCGCCGAGGAACTACGGCTTTCCCAGCCCGCGTTGAGCGAGACCGTGCGGAACCTGGAACGTGAACTCGGGGTGGATCTCCTGGAGCGCAAACGGTCCGGTGCGACCATGAGCGCGTCGGGCCGGGAACTCCTGCCGCACATCATCGGGGTGCTGGACGCGGTGGACCGGCTGCGCTCGGCGGCGGGCGAGCGGCACCGGATCAGCCGGATGGTGCGGGTCGGCACGGTGAACGCGGCGACCGTCCCGCTGCTCCTCCCGGTGGTCCGGGAGTTCCGCGCCACGCATCCGGTCACCCAGGTGGAGGTGGTGGGCGCCCAGCAGACCGACATCCACCGGACCCTGCTGGAGGGCGGGTTCGACCTGGGCCTGGTCAACCATCTGGAGGGCGACGACGTGCCGGCCGAGTTCGAGTCGACCGAGCTGCTGCGCGGCCGGCCGGTGGTGTGCATGCGCCCCGACAGCCCGCTGGCCTCCGCGCCGTCGGTGTCGGTGGACGACCTGCTCGACGTACCGCTGATCGGGATGCGGTCGGGCTATGTCATGCATCGCTACGTCCACCGGCTGCTCGACGGGCGCGGCCTGTCCTTCGCGTACTCCACCGACGGGGCGGAGATGGGCAAGCTGATGGTGGCCGAGGGGCTGGGCGCGACCGTCCTGCCCGACTTCAGTGTGATCGGCGATCCGCTGGAGCGGCGCGGGACACTCATCCACCGGCCGATCAGCGGCGACACGACCCGGGTGCTGCTGATGCTGCAACGGCGGCGGGCGGAGTCCGTACCCCAGGCCGCACGGGACCTGCACGAGGTCTTCGTGCGCACGGCACGGGCGCTGAGCGCGACGCCCGAGGCGCCGTAGGGACGGCCGTGGAGGTGGCCGTCCCGTCGCGCCGGGGCCGCGCGTGCCCGCTGGCGGCTCAGTCCTCGTCGCCGAGCGGGACCACGACGAGGAAGGCGTCCGACTTCAGGTCCATGACCACGGTCGCGGGCTCCCCCTCGGCCCGCCGCCGCGCCGCGTACTCCTCCGCCGGCCACGATCCTCGCGGGGATCCTGCGGGGAATCGCTCCAACACCTTCGCGCCCATAGCTGCAGACACCTCCCGTGCGAAACGGACAATCTCTGGGGGTTCTGTTGCCCTGGATCGGCGCGGTCATGTTCCGTTTCGTGCCGACGGCTCGTCACCTGCCCGGTCGCCGCCGCGGCCGAGTCGTCCCGGCCACCAGGCGGGGGTGCCGATGTCCCGCACCAGCGCGGGCACCAGCAGCGAGCGTACCACGAGCGTGTCGAGCAGCACGCCGAAGGCGACGATGAAGGCGATCTGGGCGAGGAAGGCCAGCGGGATCACTCCGAGCGCGGCGAACGTGGCGGCGAGTACCACACCGGCCGAGGTGATGACGCCGCCGGTGGTGACCAGACCCCGCAGGACGCCCTCGCGGACGCCGTGCCGCAGGGACTCCTCACGCACCCGGGACATGAGGAAGATGTTGTAGTCGACGCCCAGCGCCACCAGGAAGACGAAGCCGTACAGCGGCACGGACGGGTCGGTGCCGCTGAAGCCGAACACGTGCCGGAACACGAGACCGGAGACGCCCAGGGTGGCGAGGAAGTTCAGCGCCACCGTGGCCACCAGCAGCGCGGGCATCAGCAGCGAGCGCAGCAGGACCGTCAGGATGAGGAAGATGATGGCGAGGACGACGGGGACGATGAGGGTGCGGTCGCGTTCGGCGGTGCGCAGGGTGTCGTACCGCTGGGCCGTGTAGCCGCCGACGAGGGCGTCCGCGCCGGGGACGGCGTGCAGGGAGGTGCGCAGGCGCGCCACGGTCCGCAGGGCGGCGTCGCCGTCCGCGGCGGAGTCGAGGGTGACATCGACCCGGACCCGCCCGTCGACCACCAGGGGTTCGCCGCCCGGCCGGCCCGAGGCGGTGGCCCCGGCCGCCGAGGCGACCCCCTCGGTGTCCCGGGCCGCGCCGAGGACCTCCGCCAGCCGGTCGGCGTCCGCGACGACCACGGTGGGGTTGCCGGAGCCGCCGGGGAAGTGCCGGCCCAGGGTCTCCTGCGCGGCGACGGAGGGTGCGTCGTTCACGAAGGTCTCGTCGAGGGGTACGCCCTTGGAGGCGAGCGTCGGGGCGAAGGCGGCCCCGGCCAGCAGGACGGCGAGCGTCACCGCCCAGACCCGGCGCGGGGCCCGGTCGACGAGGGCGGCGACGCGCCGCCAGACGCCGTGGCCCGCACCGCCGGTCGTCATACGGGCGGGCCAGTAGGCGGCCTTGCCGAGCAGGACGAGGACGGCGGGCAGGAAGGTCAGCGTACTGAGCACGGCGCAGCCGATGCCGATGGCACCGACGGGCCCGAGGGCGCGGTTGTTGGTGAGGTCGCTGAGCAGCAGGGCGAGCAGTCCCAGGGCGACGGTCGCGGCGCTGGCAACCACGGCGCCCCAGGACTTGCGCAGCGCGGCCGTGATGGCGGCGAACCGGTCGGTGCGCGCGGCGAGTTCCTCCCGGTAGCGGGCGGTGAGCAGCAGGGCGTAGTCGGTGGCGGCGCCGATCACGAGGATCGAGAGGATGCCCTGGACCTGGCCGTCGACGCGCACCACGTCGTGGTCGGCGAGTGCGTAGACGACCGCGCAGGCGAGGCCGAGCGCGAAGACCGCGCCGAGGATGATCACCAGCGGGAGCAGCACGCTGCGGTACACGAGCAGCAGGATGACGAGGACGGTGGCCAGCGCGACGCCGAGCAGCAGTCCGTCGATGCCCGCGAAGGCGTCGGACAGGTCGGCCTGGGTCGCGGCCGGTCCGGCCAGTCGGACCGTCGTGCCGGGGACGCGTTCGGCGGCGGCGCGGATCCGGTCGAGGGTGGTTGCGAGGTCGTCCCCGAGGTCGGGGCGCAGGGGAACCACGCCCTCGACGGCCTCCCCGTCCTCGGAGAGCAGTGCGGGCGACACGTCACCGGACACGCCCCGGTCGTCGGCGAGGGAGGCGAGCGCCCGGCCGGCGGCGTCCAGCCGGTCCTCGATCCCGGTCCCGTCGGCTCCGGCTCCGGTGCCCGCGGTCCAGACGACGATCGCCGGGAGGGTCTCGTTCTGCCGGAAGGCGCGTTGCGCGGCGATGACCTGCGTGGACTCGGCGCTGCGGGGCAGGAAGGCGGCCTGGTCGTTGGTGGCGACCTCGCCCAGCCGTCCGGCGTAGGGACCGAGGACGCCGCCGACGCCGAGCCACACGGCGACGAGGAGGACCGGGACGAGCCGGCGGGCGCGTCGGAGGGTGGTGGACATCGTTCTCCAGCTCCGGAAGGAAAGGGCTCGGGCAGGGGTAGCTCGATGGCCACCAGAGGTATCTCGACAACAAACAATCTCAATGATTGAGTAAGTTGCCGCCGAGTGATCTTAGACGTTGCCTGTCCTTCTGTCCCGGGCCGGTCCCCGGATGCGACGGACCGCGGCTTTTTCAGCGCCCGGGAGGAGTGATCCCGGACAGTTCCTCGCCCATCGCCGTGAGGAAGCGCAGCACCACCGACAGCTCGTCCTCGGTGAACCGCGAGCGCGCGGCCCGGGTCGCCTCGGCCAGCGGCCGGAAGTAGGTGCGGGCCACCGACTTGGCGTCGGCCGCGTAGTACAGGTGGACCACCCTGCGGTCGGCGCTCTCCCGGACCCGGCGGATGTGCCCCGCGCGCTCCAGCCGGTCCACGCACGCGGTGACGGCGCCGGAGGTGAGCCCGAGGTGCTCGCGCAGTCGCTTCGGGGTCATCGGCCCGTCGGCGTCCAGGATCGCGGCGAGCGCCTGGACGTCCGTCGCATGCAGCCCCTGGTCGCCCGCGAACGCGTGCGTCAGCCGGTTGATCTCGCCGTTCATCCGCCGCAGCCGAACGGCGAAGGCATGCAGGTCGGTCGGCGCCGCGGAGGCCTCGGACGGCTGTCCCGGCACCCGCCCCTCACGGTCGTTCGCTGTGGCCACGGGGCCAGCGTAGTCGCCGTCCGCGATCACTCGTTCGTGCGCACAAGTCCCCGCCGCATCCGCGGCGCTCCCGCGCGTGGAAGCGATCTGCGAGAGAGCCACCGACGCGAAGGAGCGAGGACTCATGACCGCAGACGGCCGGGGCACACTGTGCCTGGTGACCGGCGCCACGGGATACATCGGCGGCCGGCTCGTCCCGGAGCTGCTGGCGGCGGGCCACCGGGTGCGCTGTCTGGCCCGCTCCCCCGACCGGCTGCGCGACCACGAGTGGGCCGGCGACGTCGACCGGGTGCGCGGCGACGTCACGGACGCCGAGTCGGTCGCGGCGGCCCTGCGGGGCGTCGACGTCGCGTACTACCTGGTGCACGCGCTGGGCACCGGCGAGGACTTCGAGGAGACCGACCGGCGGGCGGCACGGATCTTCGGGGAGCAGGCGCGGGCGGCGGGCGTGCGCCGCATCGTCTACCTCGGCGGCCTCACACCCGCCGGGGTGCCCGAGCGGGAGCTCTCGCCGCATCTGCGCTCACGGGCCGAGGTGGGGAGGATCCTGCTGCACTCGAGGGTGCCCACCACCGTGCTGCGGGCCGCGGTCGTGATCGGCTCGGGCTCGGTCTCCTTCGAGATGCTGCGCTATCTGACCGAGCGGCTGCCGGTGATGGTCACCCCGAGCTGGGTGCACACCCGGATCCAGCCCGTGGCCGTCCGCGACGTGCTGCGCGCCCTCGTCGGCTCCGCCGGGATGCCGGACGACGTCAGCCGGGCCTTCGACATCGGCGGGCCGGACGTCCTGACGTACCGCGAGATGATGATCCGCTACGCCGCCATCGCCGAACTGCCCCGCCGGCTCATCCTGTCCGTGCCGGTACTCACCCCCCGGCTGTCCAGCCACTGGGTCGGGCTGGTGACCCCGGTCCCGGCCTCGATCGCGCGGCCGCTCACCGAGTCGCTGCGGCACGAGGTGATCTGCCACGAGCGCGACATCGCCCGGTACGTGCCGGACCCGCCCGGCCATCCGCTCGGCTTCGACGAGGCCGTCAGGCTCGCTCTGCGCAGCGTGCGGGAAGCACGGGTCGCCACCCGGTGGTCCTCCGCGTCCTTCCCGGGCGCCCCCAGCGACCCGCTGCCCACCGACCCCGGCTGGGCGGGCGGCAGCCTCTACACCGACGTCCGCGAACTGGTCGTCGACGCTCCTCGGGAGTCCCTGTGGCGGGTGATCGAGGGCATCGGCGGCGACAACGGCTGGTACTCCTTCCCGCTCGCCTGGGCCGTCCGCGGCCGGCTCGACCGCCTGGTCGGCGGGGTGGGGCTGCGCCGCGGCCGCCGGGACGCCACCCGGTTGCGGGTGGGCGACTCGCTGGACTTCTGGCGGGTCGAGGAGATCGAACGCGGACAACTGCTCCGGCTGCGGGCCGAGATGCGGCTGCCGGGTCTGGCCTGGCTGGAGATGTACGCCGAGACGGACGCCTACGGCCGGACCCGCTTCCGTCAGCGCGCCCTGTTCCATCCGCACGGGCTGCTCGGCCACGCCTACTGGTGGAGCATCTCCCCCTTCCACGCCCTCGTCTTCGGCGGCATGGCCCGCAACATCGCCCAGGCGGCGGTGGCCGACGCGACGGCGCGTGAGGGGGAGCCGGTCCGCTGACCGGCCGTGCGAGGAGGCCCGCCCGCCGCTCACCCCCTGCATCCGCCGGACGCCGCTCGCCGGAAGCAGGTGACGGTCCGAACCCCTGCCCCGGAGCCCTGCCATGAACGTCTCGGTCGTCCTGTTCACCGCGGACCTGCGTCTGCACGACCACCCGCCGCTGCGCGCGGCCCTCGACGGGGCGCGGCAGGTGGTCCCGCTGTTCGTGCGCGACCGGGCCGTGGACGGCGCCGGGTTCGCCGCGCCGAACCGGCTGGCGTTCCTCGCCGACTGTCTGCGCGATCTCGACGCGGGGCTGCGCGAGCGGGGCGGCCGGCTCGTCGTGCGCTCGGGTGACCTGGTCGAACAGGTGTGCCGGGTGGCCGCCGAGGCCGAAGCGGACGAGGTCCACCTGGCCGCCGACGGGAGCGCGCACGCGCGGCGCCGCGAGGAGCGGCTGCGGCGCGCCCTGGAGTCGGAGGGCGTACGGCTGCATGTGCACGAGGCGGTGACGACCGCCGTCGGTCCCGGTGCGGTGACCCCGGCCTCCGCGGACCACTTCGCCGTCTTCACGCCGTACTTCCGGCACTGGTCGCGGTGGCGGCTGCGCGAACCGCTCGGCGCGCCGCGGACCGTGCGGGTGCCGCACGGGGTCGGTTCGGAGGAGCTGCCCACCCGGAAGGGGCTGGCCGGACTCTCGCCGGCGCTGGCCCCCGGGGGCGAGGAGGAGGGCCGCGAGCGGGTCCGCGCCTGGCTGCGGTCGGACATCGGCGCCTACGAGGACCGGCACGACGACCTGGCGGGCGACGCGACCTCCCGGCTCTCGCCGCATCTGCACTTCGGCACCCTGTCCCCGGTGGAGCTCGTGCACCGGGCACGCCGCGTGGGCGGGCCGGGCGCCGAGGCGTTCGTGCGGCAGCTGGCGTGGCGCGACTTCCACCGCCAGGTGCTGGCGGCCCGGCCCGACGCGGCGAGCGTCGACTACCGCACCAAACACGACCGTTGGCGTTCGGAGCGGACGGCGGGCGAGGACGTCGCGGCCTGGCGGGCGGGCCGGACCGGCTATCCGGTGGTGGATGCGGCGATGCGGCAGCTGCGCCACGAGGGGTGGATGCACAACCGGGGCCGGCTGCTCACCGCGAGCTTCCTCACCAAGACGCTGTACGTCGACTGGCGGGTCGGCGCCCGGCACTTCCTGGATCTGCTGGTCGACGGGGACGTGGCCAACAACCAGCTCAACTGGCAGTGGATGGCGGGGACCGGCACCGATTCGCGGCCCAACCGGGTCCTCAACCCCGTCACCCAGGCGAAGCGGTACGACCCCGACGGGACGTACGTACGGCGCTGGCTGCCGGAGCTCGCGGGCGTGGCGGCGCCCGCGGTGCACGAACCGTGGAAGCTGCCGGGCCCGGACCGGGCGGCGCTCGACTACCCGGATCCGATCGTCGAGCTCTCCGAGGGACTCGCCCGCTTCCGGCGGGCCAGAGAACGCGACTGAGCACTCGCCCCCTTCCTCACCGGGCGGGTGCCCCGGCCGGCTGGAGATCGCGGACCCGGGTCACGTCCCCGTTCTCGACCGCGCCGGGGCGCTGGACGAGGAACGCCGTGTTGATCGGCGGGTCCGGTGGCCCGTGGAGCGGGACGAGGGCGCCGGAGGCCGGCTCGCCGAGGCAGCGGCAGCGGCAGCGGGGCAGCACGGTGATCCCCGCCCCCGCGACGACCGCGGCCGGCACACCGCGCAGGTCGGGCACGGTCACCGCGGCGGAGCCCGGCAGACGGCGGCCGAAGACGTGCCCCCAGTAGCGGCGCGCGATGGGCAGGTCCTCGGCAGGTGACCAGCGGGACGCGGTGCGGTGCCGCCGGCCCGTCGGCGGCCGGCGGTCCGCGCAGCCGGTCGGCGCACGCCGGGGCGGCGACCGGCACGAACTCCTCGTCCGTCAACGGGATCGCGCCGGCGTCTCCGACCGGAGTCGCCGCGGGCGTGCTCGTCCACGTCACATACACGATGCTCGGCGTGGGCGGGGACTGCTCGCGGCGACCCGGGGTCGTTGGGCGCCTGCCGCGCGGCGGGTGGGCGTTGCTCGTCAGGGGGCGCGGGTGCCTGCCAGGAGGGTCAGGGCGTCGCTCAGGCCGGTCGGGCGGGGCAGGCCCGGGGCGGGGCGGCCTGCCCAGCCGGGGCCGGCCAGCATCACGGTCGGGGCGCGGCGGGCTCCGGTGACGCCCCAGCGGGTCTCGGCGATGTGCCGGGCGAGGGGCAGGCTCGCGGTGGAGCGGGCCTGGGCCCACAGGACCACGGCGACCGGGCCCAGCCGCTGCACGGCCGCGGTCAGCGCCTCGACGGGCACGGCCGCCCCGAACATCCGGGTGGGGACGTCGAGTTGGCCGAGCCCCGCGTTCAACGCCTCCAGCGGCAGGCTGTGCTGCTCGCCCGGTACACAGGCCAGCACCACCGGCCCCGGCCCGCCCGCCGCGTCCCCCGACACGACGGGGCGGGTGGCGCGGCGCAGGGCGGTGGAGACATGCCAGGACAGCAGGTGCTCCACCTCGACGTACCGGTCGCCGGACGAGGCCCACTTGCGTCCCACGGCGTGCAGGGTGGGGACCATCACCTCCTGCCAGGCGACGGTGAGTCCGTGCCGTTCGACGGCCGTGGCCAGTTGCTCCGCGACGGCCGGCGCGTCGAGCCGCACGGCGGCGCGGGCCAGCCCCCGGCACTCCTGGCGGACGTCGCCGCCGAACGGCAGGGCGGCCGGCCGGCCGGTCTCCGCGCGCGCCGGTTCGGCAGCAGGCGGGAGCACCCCCTGCTTCGCCGCGCGGGCCGCGTCCGCGGGGGGCACACCGGACGCGGTGAGCCGGCACATCGTCTCCAGTACGGCCACGTCCGCCGCCCGCCAGCGCCGGTGCCGCCCGTCGGCGCGGACGGCGGGCCCGATGCCGTACCGGCGGTCCCAGGAACGCAGGGTGGTGGGCGCCACGCCCAGTCGGCGGGCCAAGGCCCCGGTCGTCAGACCGGCTTCGTCGGGGCTCGGGAATGCGCTCATGGGGCAACGATACGACGCAGAAACGACGCATGTTGAGGGGTCCGGGGTGCGGCTCGCACGATGAGGTGACCGGGGCCCGCCCCGGGAGCACGTCCCGGACCGGCCTGAGCGCAGGCCGCCCGACGCGAGGAGCCGTCGTCATGAGCCCGCAGCCGACCGCCGTACCCTGTCCCGCCCCGACGGAGGAATCGCTCGCCGACGAGGAACTCGCCCGGGGCCTGGCGTCGGGGGACGAGGCGTCCCTGGCCGCCGTGTACCACCGCTGGCGCGCCCTGGTGCACTCGCTCGCCTGGCGTTCCCTGGGGGACGCCAGGGAGGCCGAGGACGTCACGCAGCAGGTGTTTCTCGGGGTGTGGAGCGGTCGTGCGGGCTACCGGCCCGAGCGGGGCGCGCTCGGCGGCTGGATCGTGGGCATCACCCGGCGCAAGATCGCCGACGCGCTGGCCGCCCGGACCCGCCGCCAGGAACTCGTCGCCTCGGCCGGTTCCTGGCTGACCCTGCGCGACCCGGGACGCGGCCGTCCCGAGGAGGTCCTGGACCGCGTCCTGGTGCGCGGCGAGCTGGCCCGGCTCCCGGCACCCCAGCGGCAGGTGCTGCGGCTGACCTTCTACGAGGACCTGACGCAGACGCAGATCGCCGAGCGCACGGGCTGGCCGCTGGGCACGGTCAAGAGTCACGCCCGGCGCGGCATGCTGCGGCTGCGCGGCGCTCTGGAGCCCGGGCCGTACGGCTGAGGCGCCGTACGGCCGAGGCCCCCGTACGGCTGAGGCTCGATACGGCCGAGGCCCCCTTCCGCACGCGCGTTCCCCGGGCGAACCGAAATTCGACGCACAAACGCTGCGTTCGACTTCGCCGAGGAAATGGCGGGCGCGGACCAATCCCCCGCCCCTCGTGCACCGGATTACGTCCGGACCTACCGCACTCCCGAAGGATCCCCCCGTGAAAGAAGCCGTCCACATCGGCCGGAACCCGGCCTCCCAGCCGGATCCCCAAGAACTGCTGGGCGCGGTGGCCCTGGGCGACCAGGACGCCTTCGCCGGGCTCTACGACCTCGTCGCGGGGCCGGTACTGGGGGTGGTGCGCGCGGTGCTCCGCGACCGGGCGCAGTCCGAGGAGGTGGCCCAGGAGGTGCTGGTGGAGGTGTGGCGCTCGGCTCCCCGGTACCGCCCCGAGCGCGGCTCGGCCGTCAACTGGGTGCTGACCATGGCGCACCAGCGGGCCGTCGACCGCGTCCGGTCGGTGCAGGCCGCGACGGCGCGCGAGCACCGGGCCGCCCTGCTCGACCACGCGCCCGAGTACGACGAGGTCATCGAACAGGTGGAGGCCCGGCTCGAACGGGAGCAGGTCCGGCGCTGTCTGCGCACCCTGACCGAGCTCCAGCGGCAGGCCGTGGAGCTCGCCTACTACCGGGGGCTGACCTACCGGCAGGTCGCCGAGGCACTGGCGGTGCCGCTCGGCACCGTGAAGACCCGGCTCCGTGACGGGCTGATCCGGCTGCGCGACTGCCTGGGGGTGACCGCGTGATCACGTCGGATCTGCACACGCTGTCGGGCGCGTACGCCTTGCACGCCCTGGAGGACGGCGAGCGCGCCGCCTTCGAACGCCATCTCGCGCACTGCGAGGCCTGCGCCCGCGAGGTCGCGGAGTTCACCGCGACGGCCGCCCGGCTGGGGCTGGCGGTGTCGGTACGGCCGGCCCCCGGCGGGCGGGACCACGTGCTGCGGCGGATCGCCGAGGTCCGGCAGGCCACCCCGGCCCGGACGCCTTGGGACCGCTCCGAACGCAGGGCACGGAGGGCGTGGTGGGCGTCCCGCTGGATGCTGGCCGCCTGCCTGGCGGCGACGGCCGCGTTGGGCGGCACGACGGTGTGGCAGTACCAGCGCGCCGAGGACGCCCGAACCGAGGCCGGCCGCTCCCAGCGCGCGTCCGCGGAACTGTCCGCGGTGCTCGCCGCGTCCGACGCCCGCTCGCGCACGGTCCGGCTGGCGGACGGGGCCCGGGGGACGGTGGTGGTGTCCGCGAGCCGCGACCGTGCCGTGTTCCTCGCCGCCGGGATGGCCGAACCGCCCGGCGGCAAGGTCTACCAGCTGTGGTTCGACGAGCACGGCGTCATGCGCGACGCGGGGCTGATGGACCCGCGTCGCACGAGCCAGGCGGTGGTGCTGCGGGGGACGGTGGACGGCGCGTCCGCGATGGGCATCACGGTCGAGCCGGCGGGCGGCTCGAAGGAGCCCACCTCGCAGCCCGTCGCGCTGCTGCCGTTCCCCGCCTGACCGGGACGGCCGCCCGGGTCGACGGCCCGGGTCGGCGCCCGGCCGACGCCCGGTCGACGCCAGGGTCGACGCCTGATCAGCGCCTGGTCACCTGGGCGGCCGCGGGAAGAAGCCGCTCGTCCGCGAGACGTACTCGGCGTAACCGGGCCGCTCGGCCATGTGCCGTTCCAGGAGCGGTTTTCCGCTGCCACGGATCAGCAGGAAGCTCATCACGAGCGGCGAGACGAGGCCGACCAGGGCCGAGGCGGCGGAGTCGCACGCGATGAGGAACAGGCCCCACCAGACACAGAAGTCCCCGAAGTAGTTGGGGTGCCGGGTGTAGCGCCACAGGCCGCGGTCCATGACCCGGCCCCGGGTGGCCGGGTCCGCCTTGAACCGGGCCAGCTGGGCGTCGCCCACCGCCTCGAAGAACATCCCCACCGCCCACAGCGCGGTGCCGGCCCAGGCGAACGCGGTCATCGGCGCCGGCACGTACTGCGCGGCCTGGACCGGCAGCGACACCAGCCACACCAGGGCGCCCTGAAGCAGGTACACCATGCGGAGCGCGTACAGGTTCCGGCTGCCGGGCGCCTTCGCGAGCATCGCCTCGTAGCGGGGGTCCTCTCCGTGGCCGTGGCCGCGGCGCGCGATGCGCGCGGCCAGCCGCAGCCCCCAGACGGCCGTCAGGACGGTCACCAGGACACGGCGCCCGGTGTCGCCGTCCCCGGCGGAGGCCACGCAGGTCACGAACGCGACGGCGGTGAAGGCGACTCCCCAGGCGACGTCCACGAGCCGGTGCACGTCCTTGCGTACGGCCAGGGCGAAGGTGGCGAGCAGGACGACGAGGACGGCCGCGGCGGCCCAGGCGAGGTTGAGCGCGAACGCGCCCCAGGGGAACCCGCTCACGACCGCTCCAGCCCCGTGTACCAGCCCTCGAGGCCGGGCCGCGGGGCGTGCGGGCCCCGCCCCCGGGCGGCCGCCCAGAGGGTGCGCAGCGCGTGCCCGAGGTCGCCCTCGATGTCGAGCTCGCCGGTCACATAGGCCTGGGCCAGGCCGAGTTCGCCGGGTTCCCAGAGCAGGCGGCGCAGGGCGCGGCGGGAGCGTACGACCACGACGGGGCCGTCGGCCGGGCCCGCCTCGCTGCCGTCCCAGGCGCGCAGCCGGACGGGCAGGGTCGTGCCGAGCGTCTCCTCGGCGAGAGCGGCGAGCCGGTGGGCGGCGCGGGGCCCCATGGTGCGGGCGGTGCGCTCGTCGGTCATCGGGTCGGGTCCTCCTTGGCGAACAGGTACTGCTGGACGTCGAGGTAGCCGGAGCGGAAGCCGGCCTCGGAGTAGGCGAGGTAGAGGGTCCACATCCGGCGGAAGGTGGCGTCGAAGCCGAGGGCGGCGACCTCGTCGGCGACCTCGGCGAATCGTTCGCGCCACAGCCGCAGCGTCTCGGCGTAGTGCGCGCCGAAGCCGTCGCGGCGGGCGACGGTCAGCCGGGTGTGGTCGCGGACCGTGCGTTCGACGGCCTCGACGGAGGGCAGCAGGCCGCCGGGGAAGATGTACTTCTGGATCCAGGTGTGGGTGTCCCGGCTGGCCAGCATCCGCTCGTGGGGCATGGTGATGGCCTGCAGGGCGGCCCGGCCGCCGGGGGCGAGCCGGTCGTCGAGGGTGCGGAAGTAGACCGGCCAGAACTCCTCGCCGACGGCTTCGATCATCTCGACGCTGACGACGGCGTCATAGCTGCCGCGTGCCTCGCGGTAGTCGCACAGCTCGACCGTGACCCGGTCGGCGAGGCCGGCGTCCCGGATCCGGGCGAGGGCCAGGTCGCGCTGCTCACCGGAGAGGGTGAGCGAGGTGACCTGGGCGCCGCGCGCCGCGGCCCGGAGCGCCAGTTCGCCCCAGCCGGTGCCGATCTCCAGCAGCCGGGTGCCGCGCTGGACGCGCGCGAGGTCGAGCAGCCGGTCGATCTTGCGGTGCTGGGCGGCGGCGAGCAGGTCCCGGCGGGCGGGGAAGCCGCGGAAGAGCGCCGAGGAGTAGGTGAGTGTCTCGTCCAGGAACAGGGTGAAGAGGTCGTTGGACAGGTCGTAGTGGCGGCTGATGTTGGCGCGGGCGTTGTCCGGGGTGTTGCGCCGGTGGTGCGGCTGTCGCGGTGCCCACCGGCCGCGCAGGCGCTGCAGCGGGGCCGGGATCAGGTCGGCCGCGTGGGCGGCGAGCACGGTGAGCGGGGCGACCAGGTCGGGCGCGTCCCACTCGCCGGCCATGTAGGACTCGCCGAAGCCGATCAGGCCGTGGGTGCCGATCCGGGCGTGGAAGGCGCGCGGGTCCCTGATCTCCAGCAGCGGCCCGCCCCGGCCCACGGAGGTGCCGTCCGCGTAGCGTGCCCGCAGCGGCAGCCGGTCCAGTGCCCGGCGGACGACGGCGCCGGTCACGGCGGTGCGGACGCGGGCGGCGGACGGCGGGGCGGCCAACCCGGGCCAGTGGGCGGCGTCCACGTGCGGGACGGCGTGGCAGTCGCCCCGCCGCACGGTGGCGGGGCGGGGCTCGACGTACGTCATGGGTTGTTCTCTCCGGTGCGGTGGTCGGGACGGGGTCGGACGGGCAGGCCGCGCAGGTACAGGCGGATGCCGTGCAGTCGGATGGCGGCGGAGACGGCGACGGTGGACCAGGGACGGCGCAGCGCCTGGCGCAGCAGCCGCCCGTTCGTTGCTTCCCGTCGCGTGCCCCGCACGGTTGCGGTGAAGGGGCGCCCGCCCGCGCGGTCGAGGTGCACGGTGAGGTCGAGCCGCTCGTCCGGTCTGGGCAGCCGCATGCGGTAGTGGCCGTCGACGGGGAAGAACGGCGAGACGTAGAACTCCTTGTCGGTCCCCGCCCTGCCGTCGGCATCGGTGTCGAGCAGATAGCAGTGGCGTTCGCCGTAGGTGTTGTGGACCTCGGCGACCACGCAGCGCGGCTCGCCGTCGGGGCCGTGGCACCAGTAGACGGTGAGCGGGTTGAAGACGTGTCCGAACACGCGGGCCTGGGTGAGCATGAGCACCGGGCCGCCCGCCAGGTCGACGCCGTGCGCCGCCAGGAAGGCGTCCAGGCCCGCCCGGATGCCGGGCTCGTCGCCGGTGAAGTGGTCACGCGCGTCGAAGCGGGTCAACGCCCTCAGCGGACGCGGGAGTTCGGGTGGGCGGTCGACGTCCACCAGCCACAGGTGGGTGCGGTGGCGCAGCACGTACCGCAGGGGCGCGGTGCGCACATGGGTGATCGTGCAGGGGTACAGGGCGGGCGTCCGGGTGACCACCCGCTCGGCCCGCGCGCTCCGGGGGGTCACCATCGCACCCCCAGCGCGGCCGCCGCCGTCACGCCGGACCGGCAGCCGTCCTCGTGGAACCCCCAGCCGTGGTAGGCGCCCGCGAACGCGGTGACGGTGGTGTTCAGACCGGGCAGATCCCGCTGGGCGGCGACCGACTCCGGGGTGTAGACGGGGTGTTCGTAGGCCATGCGGGCGAGGACCCGGCCGGGGTCGACGCGGTCCTCGCCGCCCAGGGTGACCACGTACGGCTCGGCCGCGTCGAGCCGCTGGAGGCGGTTCATGTCGTAGCTGACCCGGACGCGGTCGGCGCCCGCGGCGCAGGACGGCATCAGGTAGTTCCAGGAGGCCCGGGCGCGACGGGCGCGCGGGAGGACCGCGGTGTCGGTGTGCAGGAGGGTGACGTTGCGTGAGTAGCGGAACGCGCCGAGCACCTCCTTCTCCCGCGGGGTGGCGTCGGCGAGCATGCGCAGCGCCTGGTCCGGGTGGACGGCGATCACCACGGCGTCGTAGGCCTCGCTCACGCCGTCGTCGGTGGTGATCTCGGCGCCGTCCGGGGTGCGCCGCACGGCCCGTACGGGGGCCCCGGTGCGGACGGCGTCGAGGCGCTCGGCGACCCGGTCGACGTACTCGCGCGAGCCGCCGGTCATTGTGCGCCACACCGGGGAGCCGCCGATCGCGAGCATCCCGTGGTGCTCGAGGAACCGGAAGAGATAGGCGGCCGGGTAGCGCTGGGCGGTGGCGGCGTCGCAGGACCAGACGGCCGCGACGACCGGCGTCATGAAATGCGCGCGGAAATAGGCGGAGAAGCCCTCGCGGTCGAGGAAATCCCCCAGCGTGAAGGTGTCCTCGGCTCCGTGTTCCAGCAGTCGGCGGGCCGCGCGGTGGAAGGCGGGGACCTCGGCGAGCATGCGCAGGTAGGGGAGGCGCACGGCGTTGCGCGGCCGGGCCAGGAGGCCGGCGGGACCGCGGGCGCCGGTGTACTCGAGCCCGCAGCCGTCGCACCGTACGGACATGCTCATCTCCGACTCCTGGGTGGAGACGCCGAGATCGTCGAAGAGCCGCAGCAGGTGGGGATAGGTACGGCGGTTGTGCACGATGAAGCCGGAGTCGACCCGGTGGACCCGGCCGTCGGGTGCGGTGAGGTCGTGGGTGTGGGCGTGTCCGCCGAGCCGGTCGTCGGCCTCGTAGAGGGTGACCCGGCGGTTTCCGCGACCCAGCACATGCGCGGCGGTCAGCCCGCCCACCCCGCTGCCCACGACCGCCGTCCGCCGTCGCCCGTCGGATCCGGCTCCGGGTCCCCCGCGCGGCTCGCCGCCGGCCGCCGCTGTCGTCCGCACCATCGTCAGCTCCTCCCGCCTGGCCCCGGAGCGGGGCCGTCGCGGGTAATCCGAGGCCGCGACCGGAGCGGATTGGCGCGAGGCCGGGATTCTTTACCGGAGGAACGAATGATCGGATAACCGAACAGTGTGTGCGAGCTCTACACATAAAGAATAAATAAGAGCAGAATGGACAGGCGCGGCACTTACCGCACACCGCTCCGCAGCGGTCGGGCCTGAGAGTCGAAGGAGACGCGTCATGGCCAACGTCTCGCCCACCAGAGGTGACATGTCGACGCACCCCGATGTTCCCGAGATGCAGGCGCGGTACGCCCGCATGCTCGGCGGTCGTGATGTGGCGCTCGTGGACGGACCGGTGTTCCTGCTCGGTCTGTACTGCGCCGTGTCCCCGTGGATCCTCCACTACACCGCCAGCCAGCCGGCACTCATGACCCACAACCTGATCGTCGGGATCGCGATCGGTCTGCTGGCCCTCGGCTTCACCGCGGCTCCCGCGCGGATGTACGGCCTGAGCTGGGCCATGTGCGCGCTGGGCATCTGGATGATCATCGCGCCCTGGGTCGTCGGCGACAGCCCGGACGCCGGAGTCGCGGTCAACAACATCATCATCGGCGCCCTGGCCCTGCTCCTGGGGCTGATGTGCACCGCCACCGCGGCGAGGAGCACCGGCACCCCTCAGCCGTAGAGACCTGTCGCACCCCGGACGACGGCCGGGTCGGCCCGCGCGTGCGGACCGACC
>NZ_JBHVYO010000025.1:0-135916 GCF_042880655.1 Streptomyces sp. NPDC058295 | reverse complement strand
CAGCTGCTGCTGGAGTCGGTCAAGACCCCGGTCGACGACGAACCCCCCGCGGGCGAGGCGCAGACCGAGAACGAACCGGAACCCCAACCGGTGAAATAACAGACAGACAGACAGCAGACGCAGTCGGCGGCACACGACGGCAGCGCGCCCGCCGGGTACCTGGTCCGGCGGGCGCCGCTGGTGCGGTCGGTCCGGTCTGCGCGGGCGGTGGGCGGGTGCCGACCGGACGCGGGCGGGAGCCCGGAAGCAGGTCAGGACGCGGCCGGCTTCGGCAACTCACGACAGCAAGGCCGCTCGAGGTGGAACCGGGATGGCGCAAGGCATGACCAACGGGCGGTTGGCCCTCGGGGCGGTGCTGGCGCGGCTGGAGGAGCGGGAAGGGAAGATCGCCGCGCAGGCCGAGACGACGGGGGCAGATCGCAGAGCTGACCGCGCGGCTGGACGAACTCGGCCGGACCCCCGAGAAGGTCCGGATCGCCCGCAAGACGCTGCTGGAGCTGCCCGATCCGCAGCCGCCCGCGTGGCCGGCCCCCGCAACTGCCGGACCATCCGGCCTACCAGCAGATCATGGCGGTCTTTGCCACGGCGGACGCCCCACTGCGGGCGCGGCAGGTGTGCGAGGCGATGGACCTGGAGATCGCGCCCAACAACATCAACAACACCCGCCTGAAACTCAAGCGGCTCGTCGAGCGCGGAATCCTGACCGAGACCGCGCCGGGACTGTTCAGGTTGCCGTTCGCACGGACCTGAGGGTGGCGGTGATCATGGCGTGGCCGCGGATCATGCCCAGCAGGTTCCAGTCCATGCCGAACTGTGCGCGGTCCACGGCGAAAACGGCGTCCAGGGTGAGCGCGTCGGCGTCGACGCCGACCAGATGGGCGGTGAGGGACAGTGGCCTGCTGATGCCCCGGATGGGGAGCTGTCCGCTGACCTGGACCGTCTCGTCCGCGCGGAGTTCGGCGCTGCGGGCCGCGAAGGTGATCTCGGGTGGTTCTCGGCGTCGAAGAAGTCGAGGAGGCCTTCCGGTCCTGCTCACTCACGGCCTCTTCAGGTTCTCCAGCCGAGTATCAGACCAGCTGTCGCAGCCACGAGTCGAGAGCCGCATAGTCGCTGTCCGTCAGTCCATGGCGAGGATCGACACGATGGAGCAGGGCGTGCCCCTGGTGGTGGGCGGCAACCCAGGCCCGATCGGTGTCGGATACCTCGTCGTCGACCCAGGCGAACGAGCGCCCCGCAGCCCACTCGACAAGCGTGCGGGTCTTCCAGTGCAGTCCGTTCCGCTCGTCCTGGACGTCGATGTCGGACGGGTCCGGCCAGACCACCACCGCCAATCGAGGCAGACCGATACGAGGGGCGATGCACTCGTTCGCGTCAGCCATCCATGTCGTGGCCCAGACCACCTCGCACGGAAGCGCCGCCAGCCGAGGCCCGTGCTCGGGGTTGATCCTGGTCAGGAGCGGATTCACGTCGGCACCAAGGGGTTCGGCGCCCGTCGTATAGGTCGGATACGACTGGGACACCCCGCCGAATGGGATCAGTGGCCCATCCACATCGAGAAACAGCAGGGAACGCTGCGCGGAGCCACTCACGGGAGCACGATAGCGGCAGGTCTCCACTGGTGCCCGCCTCAATAACCGAGTCCCTGCTGCAACCGACCGCCGCCCCACCAGCCGCCTGATACAACCCCCTGGCCAGGGGCATCACGAGGGCCGACCGCTCCCGTGCGAGGCCCGGGCATTGCGAACGCGTCATGGGCGGAAGGCCACCTGGAGGACGGAGCTGATCGACGTGGCTTCGATCCTCGTTCAGCAGGTGATGAAGCTTCAGGCCGCCGACAGCCGGAGGCGCGGGCGTCCTGGCCAGCCAGTCCACCGAGAGGCGTAGGGTCCGGACCTGTGAGCAGCTCCTCCTGGCCCGACTGGGCCTGCCTCCACCACGCCTACGGTCAGGCGGAGGACGTCCCCGGCCAGCTGGCCGCGTTGTCCAGCGCCGATCCCATGGCACGCGGTGCGGCCGTATCGGCCCTGAGCGGGGAATGTCTACCACCAGGGCACCCGGTGGCCGGCGAGCGCTCATGTGGTGGCTCCCCCGGCGGTGCTCGCGGACACGCCCACGACGCCCGATCGGGCGACAGTTGTGCACCTGCTGCATGCTGTCGCCCTCGGCGAACTGCGCGACGATGTCCTGCCCTTCGACCCCGTGCGTGCCGTCGCCGCGGCCCAGCCGACGCGCTCTCAGTCGTTGTCGGGCACCATGGACACCACGACCTTGCCGGCCTTGGTGCGGCCCTGCTCGACGTACGCCATCGCCTCAAGCGTCTGGTCGAAAGGGAAGGTCCGATCAATGACCGGGCGGAGCTTCCCGCTGTCGTAGAGAGCGGCGAGCTTGCGCAGCTGTGAGCCGTTGGCCTGCATGAAGAGGAACTGGTACCGGATGCCCAGCGACTTGGCCTGCTTGCGGACCTTGCGGCTGAGGGTGTTCATGATCAGGCCCATGAACGAGGGGGCGCCGAGCTGCTTGGCGAACCCGGCGTCCGGCGGACCGACGACACTGATGGCCAGGCCGCCGGGCTTCAGCACGGTCAATGACCTCTCCAGGTTCGCCCCACCCACGGAGTCCAGCACCAGGTCGTAGCCGGACAGCACCTTCGAGAAGTCCTCCTTGGTGTAGTCGACGACGACGTCGGCGCCGAGGCTTCTGACCAACTTCTCGGAATCGGTGCCGGCGGTCGTCGCCACGGTGGCGCCGAGGTGCTTGGCCAACTGGACGGCCGTCGACCCGAGGCCGCCGGCACCGGCGTGGATGAGCACCTTCTGGCCCGGCTTCACAGCGGCACGCTCGACGAGAGCCTGCCAGGCGGCCAGGGCCACCAGCGGCACCGCAGCCGCCTCCTGGAGGGTGAGCGAGGCCGGTTTGGGCGCGACGTCGTCCTGATCGATCGCGATGGATTCCGCAAAGCCTCCGATCCGCAGGTCGCGCGGACGGGCATAGACCTCGTCGCCGACCTCGAAGCCGCGTACGGCGGAGCCGACCCGCGTCACGACCCCGGCCACGTCGTGGCCGAGCACGAACGGAGCCTTGTACTTCAGGAGCTGCTTGAACTCCCCGTTGCGGACCATCTTGTCCAGCGGGTTGATACTGGTCGCGCTCACTCTGACCAGCACGTCACGGTCCCCGACGGTGGGCTCGGGTACCTCTGCGGCGCGTGCGCCGTCCTTGCCGTACTTCTCGACGACGTATGCCTTCATGTCAGCCAGCTTTCTGCGTGATCATCTTCGGGGGCCTCTTCACTGTGGGTGCGTTTGCTGGGGCAGCTGTTGCGTTCAGGTGCCGAGGTGCCGACGGAGCCACTGACCCATCTGCTGGATCGCCTGGTCCACCTCGGGCACCCGCCCCGCGCCCAGGATGAAGGAGTGCTGCCCTTCAGCCATGGCGTGGACTTCGGAGGTGACCTTGAAGTCCACCAGTCGGCGGCCGAGGTCGGCGCCGTCGTCGGCGAGGGTCTCGAACTCGCCGTAGTGGACGGTGGTGGGCGGCAGGCCGGTGAGGTCGGCGTTGGCGATGCTGATGCGGGGGTCGGCGAAGTCGACGCCGGGTTCCTGCAGCCAGGCGGCCCGGAAGAGTTCGAGCGTGGCCCTGCTGAGCATCTTGTCGTTGAGCTCGTTCTCGTCGACCGACGGGTTCTGGATGGTCAGGTCGGTCCACGGCGAGACGCTGACGATCGCGCCGGGGGTGGCCTCGCCCTTGGCGAGGAGGCGGAGCGGCAGCATGCCGGCGAGGGTGCCGCCGATGGAGTGGCCGGTGCTGCCGATCTTGCGTGGCTCGTAGCCCTGGGAGAGCAGCCAGCGGTAGGCGGTCTCGGCGTCGTCGAGCTGTGCGGGGTACGGGTGCTCGGGTGCCAGGCGGAAGTCGACGACGAGGGAGCGGACTCCGGCTGCCTTGGCGATGTGGCCGGCGGCCTTACGGTCGGAGTGCATCGAGGCGGTGCCGAGCCGCCGAAGTGGAAGTGCAGCAGCGCCTTGTCGGGGTCGGCGGGCTCGGGGATGGCCCACAGGGCGGGTACGCCGCCTGCGTCGACCTCGGCGTAGGAGACGCCTTCCGGCTCCGTGGACGCCTTGTGGTTGGAGTCGACGATGTCGCGAATGACGGCCAGGTCGAGACCCGGCGTGGACGACTTCGCACTGACGCCGGCGAGGAACTCCGCGAATTCGTGTGCCTGCTGGCTGACTGCCATGGTGGCGCTCCTTGCGAGGGGGGCGCGCCCGTGTTCGGTACGGGGCGAGCTTGGTGTGCTGGTGATGACGCTACGCCCTGAGTATAGGAACGTAAACTCAGGTGCGGTTAGTATCACTACATGGATGCGTTGAGCGAAGCACTGGCAGACACCGGCTCGGACCCCCGACTCAACCGGGACACGTCGAACTGCTCGATCGCCCGGACCCTGGAGGTCGTGGGCGAGAAGTGGACGCTCCTGATCCTGCGCGAGGTCTGGTACGGCTCGTCCCGCTTCAGTGACTTCGAACGCGTCCTGGGCTGTCCCCGCAACCTCCTCGCCACCCGGCTTCGCATGCTCGTGGATGAAGGGATCCTGGTCACCGAGACCTATAAGGAACCCGGCTCGCGCAGCCGACCCAAGTACGTGATCACACCCAAGGGCATGGACCTGGTTCCCGCCGTGATGGGGCTCCTGCAGTGGGGCGACCGCTACCGCGCAGACCCGGAAGGACCGGCCATGCTGACACGACACCGCGGATGCGGAGCCCACGTCCACACCCAGATCCGCTGCTCAGAAGGCCACCCCGTCCAGGCCGACGACGTCGAAAGCATCCCCGGCCCCGGGTTCCGCATGAAACCTGCACAGTGAGTTCCCATGCGCCGACGGTGCGGGCCGGACTCGTCCCGAGGGCTATGCACGGCGAAAGTCCCCGGTAGGCGGCCGGACGGCGCACTCTGTCCCAGCGCGGGCCGCTGCGTCACGCGCTGCTGGTCACCTCCGTACCGACCACGGACATCGGCGCGGCCGCCCGGCGGCCGGGCGGTGGAGTTCGATGCGGCCACCGGCCGCCCGGACGTCGTTCCCGACGCCCCCGGCATAAGGCACCAAACCGCGCTGGAGCGCGCCGAACCTGATCGCACGGGCTGACGAGCGGGCAAGGACACGACGGTCCGCAGCCTGCGCGGCCGCTCGATCGCCGAGGTTCCAGCGGCGCCAGGGGCAAGGTCGGGCGGGGCCTGTCCCTCGGTCCTGTCCCTCACCGGGTGAGTGCGAATCCGGACAACAACACAACGACCACGGACGCCACGCAGAACACGGCATACCAGCGCGGGTAGTCGTACGTCTCATGGGGCACGCCGTCGGCCATGTCGTGGGCCAACGTCGTGAACAGCTTGCGACTCGGGAGGAGCCCGATCGTAAGGCCGATGAGGGCGAACGTGTACATGGTCAGCATGGAAGCCAGGGAGAAGCTCTGCGCCTGGCCGCAGGCGGCCGCGGCCGCACCACATCCGCCCATGACGAAGGGGTACGACACCTGGAATTTCCGCACGGGAATCCACAACGCCATGGCGGAGAAGTGGATCACGGAGGCTGTTGCGGCCATCAGCAGTAGCCACCCGGTGGCAACGGACGCGAGCACGGAAACGGCCCTTCGGAAAGGAGCAGCAGCGGCCTGGGGCACGCAGGACATCGTGGCGCTGTCCTGCACCTCACGTCATTGCCCGGGTCTGGCAGTCTTCACAATTCACGGTTGCCGTCCTGGTGATGGGCGCAGGCCCGTCAGACGGTGGAGCCGACGTTGGGGTGCCGGATGATCAGGTGTCTGTGCCGCTTCGGGCAGCCGACCGAGCGCGACCAAGTGTTTCGCCCTCTCCCACAGCGCTTCCACCCGCCGGCACCACGCCCATGCCGAACCCTGCGGCCCTCTTTTGGCAGATCAACGCCCCTGACCAAGCCGGAGACGGTCCGCGGCCGCCGACAGGACGCCCCGCCCTGACCGCCACCGCGTGGGAGCCGACCACGCGGCGCAGCTGTGCGTTCTCCTGCTCCAGGCGGGCCATCGGCATCCTCAGGGAACGCCATCAGCTCAGCGAGGACGATGCCTTCCACGTGCTGCGCCGCATCTGCGAGTACCACAACATCAAACTGTGCGACGTCGCCCAGCGGGTGAGAGCGGAAGACACGGGCACGGCCTGAGCAGTCCGCGTGTCATCGCTGCGCCAGCACCAGAGGGGTGTCAGCGAGCGGTGGAACGCGAGGAAACGGGCGTTCTGGGGGAACGGGGCCGGCAGGCCACAGGGTGGGTGCACCTGCCGGCCCCGCGGGCAAGGACCCGCACGGGGGAAGCCGGCCTTGCCGGGCCGTTCACGGCCCGACCCATTACAGCGCACCGGCCGGCGCAGGTGTCGCACCGGCACGGCTGGAACCGTCCACCAGTTTCACGACCGGCTGGTCCTATTGATCACGCTGTCTGCGGCAGGATGGTCCCGACCGCGCTCGTCAGCCAGGGCCCGACGCAGAGCGCGTCTGCGGAAATCCCGGCGGGCGGTGCTCGTGCGCCTGGCGCAGCCTCACCGCCTGATCGTGGCGGAGCGTTCGCCTGAGCCTCGGATGATCAGTCGGGTGGGGACGGTGATGGTGCGGGCGCGGGAGCGGTCGCCGTCCAGGCGGGCCAGGGCGGCAACCGCTGCTGCTCTGCCGATTTCCTCGGGGTTCTGGGCGACGACGGTCAGGGCGGGTTCGAGTACTTCGGCGAGCGGGACATCGTCGAAGGCGACGAAAGCGATGTCCTTGCGTTTGCTGCGGGAAAGCTCGGTGATGATGCCCAGGGCGACCATGTTGTTGCCGGCGAACAGGGCCGTGGGGGGGTTTGCCTGGTCGAGCAGTTGGGAGGTCGCGGACGCGGCGGTGTTCTGGCTGTGGGCATTGGCGACCAGCGAGCGGTCGTAGGTGAGGCCGGCCTCCTCGAGGGCCGACCGGTATCCCTTCAGGCGTTCGCGACGGGTGTAGAGGTTGGGGGGCAGGTCGCCGATGAAGCCGATACGTCGGTGGCCGTGGGCGATCAGGTGGCTGACGCCGTCGTGGGCACCTGCACGGTTGGAGCTGACGACGCTGTCGGCGGCCAGGCTCATTCCGGGCCGGTCGATGAAGACGACCGGCAGACCGCCGGCGCGGTGTGGCTTGAGGTGGGAGTGGTCGGCGCCGACGGACGGCACGAGCATCAGAATGCTGACGCGGCGGGCGAGGAACTTCTCTGTCAGTTCGCGCTCGCGGTGGGGGTCGTCCGCGGAGGAGCCCATGAGCAGGGTCAGCCCGCGGTCGCGGACGGTGTCCTCGATGCTGCCGGCTACGGCTCCGAAGAACGGGTTGCCGAGGTCGGGGATGACCAGTCCGACGGTGGTATCGGGTCCGCCGACGCGGATGTTGCGTGCCATGAGGTTCGGCTGGAAGTTGAGTTTGGCTACGGCGGCGAGAATCTGTTCTCTGGTCTGGGGCGAAACGGGCCCGTCCCCGTTGAGGACGCGGGAGACAGTCTTGGCGCTGACTCCTACTTCTTGTGCGACGTCTGCCAGGGTGGGGCGACGGTTCGCTGCCATAGGGGAAACGGTCTCCTGTACTCGTCGATTCCGGCCGCGGCCTCGGCCGGAACCTGTGAGTGTTGTCAGTGCTGCGTCAACTGGCCTGGACGCCTGCGGCCTTCGCGGCTTCGGAATCCGCTACGACAGTATCTCCGGCCGCGTCGACGGTGAGCGCCCCGGTCATGATGGCGACGACTTCGGCCATGGAGTAGTCCGAGGGCCTGATCACGGCAGCGCGCCGGCCCAGCCGGTGGACGTGGATCCGGTCGGCGATCTCGAAGACGTGCGGCATGTTGTGGCTGATCAGGACGACCGGCATGCCCTTGTCACGGACGCGGCGGATGAGTTCGAGGACCTGGCCGGACTCCTTGACGCCGAGGGCGGCGGTGGGTTCGTCCATGACGACGACGCTGCGGGCCCAGGCGACCGAGCGGGCGACGGCCACGGCCTGCCGCTGGCCGCCGGAGAGGGTTTCGACGGGCTGGGCGAGCGAGCGCAGGCCGATCTTCAGGTCGGCCATGTGCTCGGCGGCCTCCTGACGCATGCGCTTTTTGTCGAGCATGCGAAAGACGCTGCCGAGGACGCCGGGGCGGCGCAATTCGCGGCCGAGGAACATGTTGGAGGCGATGTCCATGGAGGCGGCCACGGCCAGGTCCTGGTAGACCGTCTCGATACCGTGGGCGCGTGCGCTTTGCGGGCCGGAGAAATGGACGGGCTCGCCGTTCAGACGTATCTCGCCCGCGTCCGGCACCAGCGCACCGGTGAGCGCCTTGATCAGGCTGGTCTTGCCTGCGCCGTTGTCGCCTATGACGGCGAGCACCTCGCCGGGCAGCAGCTCGAAGTCGGCGCCGTCGATCGCGGTGACCTGGCCGTAGCGCTTGACCAGACCGCGGGCCTGCAGGACGGGGGTAGGTGAGTTGGTGGTCATCGGGCCTTCCTCCGGGAGATCTGGTCGACGGTCACCGCGAGGATGACCAGGACTCCGGTGATCAGGGTCTGGTAGATGGAGGCAACGCCCATCAGTTGCAGGCCGTTGCGGAACACGCCGACGATGAGGACGCCGATGAAGGTGCCCAGGACCGATCCGCGACCGCCGAAGAGGCTGGTGCCGCCGAGGACCACGGCGGTGATGCTGTCGAGGTTGTCGGTCTGGCCGGCCTGGGGGTCGCCGACTCCGGTGCGTGAGATGAGCAGCAGAGCGGCGGCGCCGTAGAGGAGTCCGGCCACGGTGTAGATGCCGATGGTCAGGCGGGAGGTCCGGATGCCGTTGAGCCGTGCCGCTTCCTGGCTGTTGCCCAGGGCGTAGAGGTGCCGGCCCCAGCCGGTGTTGCTCAGTGCGTAGGCGAAGACGAGGAACAGGGCGATGGTGACCAGGGAGCCATAGGTGATGTCGGTGTTGCCGAGCGGGAAGGTCTGCCCAAGAGCGGTCAGCGTGCCGGGCAGGTTGGTGACGGTCTGTTCTTCGGAGTAGATGTGGGTCAGCGCGAACGCCACGTTGAGCATGCCGAGGGTGACGATGAACGGCGGCAGCGGGATCTTCTGCACCAGAAGCCCGTTGAGCAGCCCGAATCCGCCGCAGACGACCAGGCCCAGGGCGATGGCGGCGAGCGGGGGCAGGGAGCCCTCGGCAGCCATCTTGGCGATCACGATGCTGCCGAAGGCCATTACGGCGCCGCACGAGAGGTCGATACCCGCCGTGAGGATGATCAGGGTCTGTCCGATGGCGAGGGTGCCGACGACCATGACCTGTTGCACGATGAGCGAGAAGTTCCCGCCCGTGAGGAACTGATCGGTGGAGAAGGAGAAGAAGACGCAGGCCAGAAGGAGTGCGGCCAGCGGACCGGTGGTCGGGGCCGTGAGCAGTCTGCGGGCCGGGGTCGGAGCTTTCAGATCGGCGTACGGCGCGGTCGTGGCTGTCATGCGAAGTCCTTGTCGGAAGACAGAAGTCCTGGTCGGAGGACAAGAGGGGCGGCCATTCCAGGCCGTGCCGGGGCCGGGCCGGTTGGCCGCCAGAGAACAGGTGGTGCCGTCGGGTCTGGCGGGGCGGCTCAGCCCCAGCAGTTCTCCAGACCGAAGACGGTGTCCTTGGACGTGACGCCCGCCTGCGCCTTGTCGGTGATCAAAGTGACGCCGGTGTCGGTGTAACCGGACGCCTTCTTACCGCTCTTGGCGTACGCCACGACGGCCTTGACGCCCTCGGCGGCCATCTTCAGCGGGTACTGCTGGGACGTGGCGGCGATCTTCCCGTCCTTCACCGCCTGGGTGCCGGTGCAGCCTCCGTCGACGGAAACGACCAGAACGTCCTTCTCCATGCCCTTCGCCTTCAGCGCGGTGTAGGCGCCCAGGGCGGCCGGCTCGTTGATCGTGTAGACGACGTTGATGCCCGGCTCCTTCTGCAGGCAGTTCTCCATGGCCGTCTGTCCCTTGGCCTGGTCGCCGCCGGTGTCCTGGGAACAGACGACGGCAGGGTTCTTGTCGTCGATGCCGAAGCCCTTCAGGAAACCGTCGTGCCGCTGGACGCCGACGGAGACGCCGGGCGCGAGGTCGAGGGTGGCTATCTTCGCGGTCTTCCCCTTCATCGCGGCCTTGGCATACTCACCGATCAGCTCGCCGGCCTTGACGTTGTCGGTGGCGAAGAGGGCGTCGGCCGCGCTCTGTGGCTCGGTCGGCGTGTCCAGAGCGATGACCAGGACGCCCTTGGCACGGGCCTTCTGGATCGCGGGCACGATCGCCTTGGAGTCGTTCGGGGTGATCAGGATGCCCTTGACGCCGGCGGCGACCATGTTCTCGACGGCGGTGACCTGACCGGCGTTGTCACCGTCGAACTTGCCGGCGGCGGTCGACAGTTCGACGCCTTCTTCCTTGGCGGCCTTCTGCGCGCCCTCCTTCATCTTCACGAAGAACGGGTTGGTGTCGGTCTTGGTGATCAGGCCGACCTTCGCACTGCCCGAGCCGGAGCTCGTGGAACCGGATCCGGAGCCCGATCCGCAGGCTGTCAGGGCGAGGGCTGCGATGCCTGTGAACGCTGCGGCTCTGAGAAGGGAGGCGGTCGGGCGAGTGGTGCGGGACATGAACGACTCCTGCGGGATCGCGAGCGGGGAGGCCGGGCTGTGGGTTGGCCGACCAGATTGTCATCGTTGACTTATGTCATCGTTGACACTGCATGGCGAGGATGATGGACTCCGCATCCCGGCAACGTCAATGCCTTGTAGCCGTCACAAATCGGCAACGTCCGCCGACGGCGGTCCGAAGTCCGGCCGCAGCCGCATCGCGCTTCACCTGATTTCGCCCTTTTTCGTAGAGGAGAGCGGCCAATGAGTCCACGCCAGATCACCGTCCTGGGAGAGTGCGTCGCGGACGCCTTCGTCGAACCGGCAGGCAGCGCGAGTGAACTCGCCCTACGCGTGCTGCCGGGCGGCGGCCCTGCCAACACGGCCGTGGCGCTGGCTCGGCTGGGCACCCCGGCCCGCTTCCTCACGCGGCTGTCCGGGGACGTGTTCGGCCGCCTGTTCCGGGCTCACCTGGAGGCGTCCGGGGTAGACCTGTCGCATGCGGTCGCTGCCACTGAGCCCAGCACACTCGCCGTGGCGGAGCTGGACAGCGAGGGCCAGGCGGCGTTCTCCTTCCATGCACAGAACACGGCTGACTGGCAGTGGAGTACGGCGGAACTGGCCGGGGTCGACCTGTCCGCAACCTCATGCGTTCACACCGGATCGCTGGCCCTGGTGCGCGAGCCCGGCGCAGCTGCGGTGGAGGAGTTCCTGGCGGCGGCCGCCCCCCTGGCCACCGTCAGCATCGACCCCAACGTCCGGCCGCTGCTGGTGCGCCCCGAGGTCTACCGTGCCCGGCTGGCACACTGGTGCGCCCTCGCGGACGTGCTGCGGTTGAGCGAGGACGACCTGGGTCTTCTCCTGCCGGACACGCCGCCCGAGCAGGCGTGCGACATCTGGCACGCCGCGGGTGCCCGGTTGGTCGTGATCACCCAGGGAGCCCGCGGTGCCCTGGTCTCGCTCGACGGCGAGCGGGCGCGGATGTCCGCGGTGGCGACGCGGGTCGTCGACACCGTCGGCGCGGGAGACTCCTTCACCGCCGGTTTGCTGCACCATCTCGGCACCCGCGGGCTCCTCGGCGGCCGGCTCACCGGCCTGCGTCTCTCCGATGTCACCGACGCCTGCCGGTTCGCCACCCAAGTCGCTGCCCTGACCTGCTCGGTCGCCGGACCGAATCCGCCGTGGCAAAACCAGCTGGCAGCGCCCGCGACGGCCGTCGGCACCTGACGCACCGACAGACGACTCCTGGGAATGTGCGTCCGAACTGTTGACGCGTCGGCCGGAGTGCCCACATCATCGCCACTCGATGTCATCGATGACACAAGTCATCGATGACATCCTGCCGACGCCGTGGACGACGGCATTCGGCAGGGACCGATCTTGGCTCCGTCCGTCGGCAGAAGGCCCCGGCTCGTCGACGGCTTCAGCACAGGAGACCGCACATGACCTCTGCCGCATCTCGGCACGCACGCGTGAAGTTGCTCGCCGCGGTGGCGACCGTCTGCGCGCTGTCCGCCGCCCCTGTCGCCCCGCAGGCCGCAGCCTCCGACAACCTGCCCTACTCCGAGACCTACCGGCCCCAGTTCCACTTCACCCCGGAGAAGAACTGGATGAACGACCCCAACGGCCTCGTGTACTACCAGGGCGAGTACCACCTCTTCTACCAGTACAACCCCGACGGCAACTCCTGGGGCAACATGTCCTGGGGACACGCGGTGACCACGGACCTCGTGCACTGGAAAGAACTGCCCCTCGCCCTGTCACACGACGACAAGGAGATGGTGTTCTCCGGCAGCGCCGTGATCGACTGGACCAACAGCACCGGGTTTGGCACGAAGAAGAACCCGCCCATGGTCGCGATCTACACCAGCCACCTCAAGAACGGCGGCAAGCAGGCCCAGTCCCTCGCCTACAGCACGGACCGCGGCCGCACCTGGACCAAGTACCGGGGAAATCCCGTCATCGACATCGGTTCCACGGAGTTCCGCGATCCCAAGGTCCAGTGGCACGAGGCGACCAAGAGCTGGCTGATGACGGTGTCGTTGTCGACCGAGCACAAGGTCCGGTTCTATTCGTCGAAGAACCTCAAGGACTGGCAGTTCCTCAGCGACTTCGGCCCGGCCGGCGCGACGGGCGGCGTGTGGGAGTGCCCCGACCTGTTCCCCCTCGCGGTCGACGGTGATGCCGGCAACATCAAGTGGGTACTGGTCGTCAACATCAACCCCGGCGGCATCGCCGGAGGTTCGGCAGCCCAGTACTTCATCGGCGACTTCGACGGCAGGAAGTTCACCGCCGACGGCGACGGCGCCTACACCCCGCCCGCCGGCCGCATCGTGCAGGACTTCGAAAGCCCCGACTTCGGCGCCTGGACGACGACCGGCACCGCGTTCGGCCAGGGACCGGCAGCCGGCACCCTGAACGGGCAGAACCCTGTCAGCGGCTTCGAAGGAAACAGCCTGGCCAACAGCTTCCATGGAGGCGATGACACCACCGGCACCCTGACCTCGCCCCCCTTCACGGTCGACAGCCCCTACCTGAACTTCAAGGTCGGCGGCGGACGCCACCCCCACCCCCAGGGCACGGTGCTCGCCGACTTCGAGGACGGCGGTTACGGCAACTGGACGGCCACCGGCGACGCCTTCGGCACCGCACCGGCCACCGGAACCCTCCCGGGACAGCAGGAGGTCTCCGGCTGGCTGGGCCAAGGCCTGGTCAACACCTTCCTCAACGGCGACTCCGCCACCGGAATGCTCACCTCGCCCGAATTCACCATCGACAAGCGCTACATCAACTTCCTCGTCGGCGGCGGTGACCACCCCGCCGACTCCGCCGACCCCACCGCCGTCGAACTCGTCGTCGACGGCCAGGTGGTCCGCAGCGCCACCGGCCGGGACGCCGAGGCGCTCGGCTCCGCCTCCTTCGACGTCCGTGACCTCGCCGGCCGCAAGGCCCAGATGAAGATCGTCGACGGCAACACCGGCGGCTGGGGCCACATCAACGTCGACCACATCACTCTCGCCGACACCCCGGCCCCGCCGGCGGAGGCGTCCGTCAACCTGATCGTCGGCGGCCAGGTCGTCCGCAGCGCCACCGGGTCAGACAGCGAAACCATGGACTGGGCGTCCTTCGACATGCGCCGCTACGCCGGCAGGACCGCCCGCCTCCAGATCGCCGACACGAAGACCGGCAACTGGGGCCACATCCTCGCCGACCACTTCACGGCAGCCGACGTTCCCGCACAGTCCACCGTGCAGCGCGCCGACTGGGCCGACTACGGCAAGGACTACTACGCCGCCGTCTCCTGGGAGAACGCACCAGGCGGCAAGCGGTACATGATCGGCTGGATGAACAACTGGGACTACGCCGGCGCCACCCCCACCGCGCCCTGGCGCGGCGCACAGAGCGTCCCCCGGGAGATGGCCCTGCGTACCATCGACGGCCGGATCCGGCTGACCAGCAAGCCGGTGGACAGCCTGACGTCCCTGCGCCAAAGCCCTCCGGCGTCCGTGAACGGGCTCACCGTCACGAACACCTCCCGGCCCTTGACCAGCCCTGCGGCCAGGGGCAGGACACTCGACATCGATGCGACCTTCTCCCTCAAGGACGCCGACCGGTTCGGCCTGAAGGTGCGCGCCGGCGCCGCGGGAGAAGAGACGGTCATCGGCTACGACACCACCACCAAGCAGCTGTACGTCGACCGCACCCGCTCCGGCGCCGTGGACTTCAACAGCACCTTCCCCACCGTCCAGACCGCACCGCTGAAGGCCGAGAACGGCAAGGTGAAGCTGCGGATCCTCGTCGACTGGTCGTCCGTCGAGGTCTTCGGCGGCAAGGGAGACGCAGTGATCACCGACCAGATCTTTCCCGACCCCGCCAGCCAGGAGGTGGAGATCTTCGCCGAGAACGGCTCCGTAGAGCTGGACCAGGCCCGGATCTGGCACCTCAACTCCGCCCACTGACAGGACACGAGACCGTGAAGAAGACACTGCTCGCCGAGTTCACCGCCCGAGAGGGAGCCGAGCACCAGGTGTCCCGCCTGATCCGGGACTACGCCGCAAAAGTACGCGAAGAAGAAGGCAACCTCGCCTTCGACGTCTACACCAAGGCGTCCCACCCGCGCGCCTACTGGATCTTCGAGGTGTACCAGGACGAAGACGCCTTCCAAGCCCACCTGAAGGCCCCGTACGGCGGCCCCTTCAACACCGCACTCTCCCCACTGATCGAGGAAAACGCCTCTGTACTGACCTTCCTCGACCCTGCGGCCTGACCCTGGACGGCCCCCCTCCTCTTGCGGCCGACGCTCTTCACCCTGAAGCAGTGCCGCCGCTGTTGCCTCCCTGGGGCAAGGCAGCGCAACGAGTGCTGGGCAAGACCCCGCGCAACGCCTGTCCCCCGAAGTCGTGTGAGGCAGCTGCGCGCGGTGGCCACTCCGTCCTGACCCGGTTCGCCGTCCGACGACGCCGCCCTACCCCGCTCGGTGGGTGAGGCGGCATCGCCGAAGCCCGCACCGGCGCGGTGAGCGTACCCAGGACCCAGGACCCAGGACCCAAGACGAGACGATCGTGGTCGGCGGTCAGGAGCACGCCGTGAAACTCGGATTCTGGATCATGAACCAGAAGGGCCGCCGCGGGACGCTCACCGGCGACAGGCTCCGGGCTCTTGCCAACGTGGGTGTGGAGTGGCCAAAGGCATGACGGGGCGTGCTGCGGTCGGTCGTTGCGGTGTAGTGCTCGAGCTGAGCCATGCTGAAGCCCGAGCATGGGTCGCGGCGGCTTGGGGTAGGCGACCGCCGTTGTGGGAGGGGCCGCCACGCCGCCTGGGGAGTTCGACGCGGTCCCTCCCCGCAGCTCGCTCAGCTACTGGGGTTCACAGACGGCCCGGCTTCTCGGTGGCGGGCGGGTCGGGCAGGGTGATGCGGGCGGTGATGCGTTTGCCGACCGGCTGCTGCTCGATGAGCAGGCTCTGGCTGACGGCCTTGACGATCTCCAGGCCGTGCTGTCCGACCCGGCCGGGATCGCCGGCCCGGGCCGCGGGCACGAGGGGGTCGCTGTCCCACACGACGACGTCCACGGCGTGAAGGGTGATGCCGAGTTCCACCAGCACCGGACCGGGGGCGTACTTGCAGGCGTTGGTGACCAGCTCGCTGACCACCAGCTGGGTCAGCTCCCGCGCGCGGGCGGGCACCGACAGGGGGTAGTCGGCTTCGGCCTGGTCGAGGAAGGCGAGGGCGTGCCGGCGGGCCTCGGCGATGCAGCCGTCGCCTCCGCCGAGGGCGTAGCCGGCGCGGATCAGGTGCTCAGCTGGTCGTATAGAGCCGTCACCGTCGGGGGATCCCGCTGGTGCCGCCCTCATGCTCCGTTCACCGTGCGCCACTACCCGCGATCTCGTCGTACATGCCTCAAGCATGTTGTCGGCACACCCGTCCGGGCGTATGCGCCCGGACGGGTGGGGCAGAATCATCCCCGCAGGCCCGGCACCGGGCGCACCCGAGTACGGCCGAGGATACGGTGAGCGACATCGAGGAAGCGGACCGGCCAGAGCGGCTCTCCATCGAGGAGCGCCTGGTCGGCAGGGTCCGTGTGGTGAGCGTGCGGGGCGAGATCGACAACGACGTCAAGGGCGTCCTCAGCGAATCCCTGCTGCCGCACGACAGCACTGTGGCGCCGCGGACGGTGGTGGACCTCAGCGGCGTTTCCTTCATGGACTCCACCGGCATCAACGTCTTCGTCGCCGCCCACCAGGCCCACACCGGCACCGGCGGCTGGGTACGGATCGCCGCGGCGCAGAATTCCGTCCTGCGTCTCCTCGAACTGGTCGGCGTCGACGCCATCATCACCTGCCACCCCACCCTCGAACAGGCGCTGCGCGCCTGAGTGCCCCTACGCGGGGAGATCCGGGGTGTCGTCTGGGCGGGCGTGCCGCCGCGCGGCCGCGTCCAGTTCCCGGCTCATCGGATCCGGCAGCGGCTGGTGTCCCAGCGCTGAGCCGATCACTGCTTCGGCGACCTTGAGGAGTTTGGTGTTGGTGTGCTGCGAGACCTCGCGCAGGACCTCGAACCCGGCCGCCGGCCCGATCCGACGGGTTGCGATGAGGATGCCGATGGCCTGGTCGACCGTCGCGTGGGAGCCGACCGCGTGGCGCAGTTGTGCGTTCTCCTGCTCCAGTTGGGTCACCGTGGCGTCCCGCAGGGGTCGGGGCGCGGTCCGCTGCTCGCGGGAGGTCGTCATGAACGGCTTCTCCGTGTGAGGGGGTGGGCTTTCCAGTACGCCTGCCCCGGACCGGAACAGCAAGACGCGCTCAGTACGGCGCGAAGATCACACATGAGGGGCTCTTCGCCGACCGTGGGCGGCGAAGAGCCCGAGAGGCTGTCGCCCCAACCCCTCCCCTGCCGAGTGGCCGTCCTGGCCCACCCCAGGAATCCATCGAACTGGGAGAAAACCCCTGGGTGCGAAGGACGAGCAGGTAGTCGGCCCGGGGTGCCGTCAGCTGTCACAGCCAGCCGTTGCGGCGGAAGGCCCGGTACAGCAGTCCCGATCCCAGGGCCATCAGCGCGAGCGCGCAAGGGTAGCCGTAGCGCCAGTCGAGTTCGGGCATGTGTGCGAAGTTCATGCCGTAGATCCCGGCGACCATGGTGGGGATGGCGAGGATGGCCGCCCAAGCACTGATGCGGCGCATGTCGTCGTTCTGCCAGGTGCCCACTTTCGCGAGATGGGCATCCAGGACGGAGGCGAGCAGGTCGTCCAGGGCGCGGACTTCGGTGTCGGTGCGGGTGAGGTGGTCGGCGACGTCACGGAAGTACGGCACGACCTGCCGCGGCCAGTCGTCGTGCGCCGCGGTGAAGGGCTGCATGACCGGGACCAGCGGCTGGATGGCGTCGCGGAACTCCACCACCTCGCGTTTGAGCGAGTAGATCTGCTCGGTCAGGTCGTCGCGGGCGGGGGAGAACACGCACCGCTCCAGTTCCGTCAGGTCCGTGCGTACCTGGGCGGCGGCCTCGGCATAGGCGTCGACGATCACATCGGTCACCACGTGCAGGACACTGACCGGCCCGAGCTCTCGCATGTGGGGCTGCTGTGCGAGCCGGCGCGCGGCCTCCACGGTGGGATCGGCCGCGCCGTGCCGTACGGTCAGTGCGAAAGACGGGCCAAGGAAGATCATCACTTCGCCGGTTTCCACATCCGCGGTCTGCTCGACGAACCACAGCGTCTTCACCGCGACCGCCAGTACATCGCCGTAGCGCTCCTGTTTGGGTCGCTGGTGGGCCTGAACCGCGTCCTCGATTGCGAGAGGGTGCAGCTCCAGATACTGACTCAGCCGCTGCAGTTCCTCGGGGCGGGGTTCGTCCATGCGGATCCAGGCGAATTCCTCCGGCTTCAGCACCGCCAGACGGTCCAAGGCGGCCTGGCTTCCTCCGTCCGCCTGTCGGCAGTCGATCTGTTCGCACTCACCCGTCTGCTCTTGGTAGATCACGCATTCCATGTTCTTCGGATGCTTCCGCCGCCGCATTCCATGCTTCCGAGAGTGCAAAGGCCCGCCATCGGCAGCCGTCCGCGCCGCTGGTCACCAGACCTTCATACGGGATGGCTGCTGGCCAGAGCGCGGGTGGAAACCCGGTCAGGTATCGCCGACCGGAGGGGTCTTCCACTTGCCTGGCCGTCCTCCTGGGCTTGCCTGGCCGTCCTACTGGGCCTGGAGTTCGACGCCGAGACCGTACGCCGGCGGGCGATCGCCGGCGGCCTGCCGCCTTACAGGGAGCCGCACACCCAACCCCGAGACACCCGGAAGCGGGGCGCGGAGGACCGACGCCGCCCGGACACGATGTGACCCGTCACCGATGTTCTTGAGTGTGGGTCGGTGACCTCGGGATACTTGCCTCTCATGAGTCTTCTGGCCGGGTTGCGTGACACTGATCGGTCCCTGACCAAACAGGCGGCCTCCCGTATCCCGCCCGGCATCGGCAAGGTGCTCTCAGCGGTGGAGGAGACCGCCGAGAGCACGAAGCTGTGGTGTGGCGCCGCCACTGCGATGGCGTGGCTGGGCGGGTGGCGCGGCCGTAAGGCCGCGGTGGCCGGCCTGGGCGCCCTGGTGATGGCACAGCTGATCTCGAACGGCCTGTGCAAGCAGCTGGCCGACCGGCCCCGGCCACCGAAGGAGTGGTTCCCCCACGACGAGGTCGACGACCGCCCCGACTCCTCCTCCTTCCCCTCCGGACACACCGCTGCCGCGGTGGCATTCACCGCCGCTGTCGCCCCGACGTGGCCGGCCGTCGGCGCCGCGTGCGCGGTGCCCGCCGCCATGGTGGCGCTCGAGCGCGTGCAAAGCGGCGCCCACTACCCGAGTGACGTAGCCGCCGGCGCCGCCATCGGCCTGGTCAGCGCATGGCTCACCCACCGCGCCCCGCGCCACTGGCTCTGAAAGCTGAGGGGCGCGGTCGCTTTCCACGATCAGCACACCGAGCATCCGAAAGCGTGCCGACAAGCCGAACAGATGCGCCTCGTCACCGAAGAGGAGACGGTGCGCGGCCAGGTGCGCAAGGAGACGGATCGACGGCGAAGAACGGCGCGACACCGGACACCGCGCCCACCTCGCACGTAGGCCCGCCCGGAACCTGCTCGATCGGGCCGGCTGCGTGTGCTCGGCAACTCCAGCCGCCACGCCTCCCCGGCAGCCCGGCCAGGCCACACCGTGCGGCCCACCCGTACAACTGCGGTCAAACCCCGCAGCGCCGCGTCCGTCCTGGGCTGCGTTCAGGCCGCGTCGCCTGCCCTGAACTCGCCTGTCCGGGGTACTCGCGTCCCATTGGATGGCCGGGCCCATGAGACAGCCCGGCCTGCGCAGGAACTCAGAGGGACGGGAGGTGACCGTCGTGTCGAGCACGCAGTCGCACTATGCCGGATCCGGCCACAGCACGGACCGCTCCGGCCAGGAGCCGGTGGGCGAGCTGGTGCAGCGTGCCTCGCAGCAGCTGACCGAGCTGGTGCGCGGCGAGCTGAGGCTGGCCCAGACGGAGATGAAGGAGAAGAGCAAGCGCTACGGCAAGGGCGGTGGCCTGTTCGGCGGCGCCGGCGTCGTCGGCTTCTTGACGGCGCAGGCGCTGGTCGCCACCGCGATTGCCGCGCTGGCGGTGCCGCTGCCGGTGTGGGCAGCTGGGTTGATCGTCACCGCGGTGCTGGGTGTGATCGCCGCGATCATGGCCATGAGTGGAAAGAAGCAGGTAGACAACGCCGCGCCGGCCGCACCCGAGCAGACGATCGAGAACGTGAAGGCCGACGTGGCCGAGATCAAGGAGAGTGCCCACCGATGACCCAGCCGCCTCACGACGAGCCCACCGCCGCCGGACCCGACGAGCTGCGCGAGCAGGTCGAGCAGACCCGCGAAGAGCTCGGGCAGACGGTCGAGGCGCTGGCGGCCAAGACCGATGTCAAGGCGCGCGCCCAGGAGAAGGCCGCCGAGGTCAAGGAGCAGGCCGCACTCAAGGCCGGGGAACTGAAGGCGAAGGCCGCCGATCTGGCCCACCAGGTGCAGGACAGGCTGCCCGACCCGGTCAAGGACCAAGCCGCACAGGCCGCCCGGCAGGCCAGGGCGACGGCGGCCCAGGCCGGTCAGTTGTGGGAGGAGAAGGCGCCCGAGCCGGTGCGCCAGAAGACAGCCCAAGGGGCGCAACTGGCGCGCGACAACCGCAAGGGGCTACTGGCCGCGGCGGGCGTGGCCGTCGTGGTGTGGCTGGCCTGCCGTCGCCGGAAGGGGTAAGCGGGGTGAAGGCATCGAAGATCGCCTACACGCCGGTCGGCTCGCGCTCGGCGCAGTCAGCGCATGACCGCGGCAGCGGTGGTCAAGCAGGCGTGGAAGATGCTGGGCCACGATGAGGACGCTCCGGACACCACCGGCGAAGAGCGCTCCTGGCGCGAGGTGCTGCTCGCCGCCACGCTGCAAGGCGCGATCTTCGCCGGGGCCGAAGCAGCCGTCGACCGCGTCGGCGTCGCGGCCACCCGCCGCCTGACCGGAACCTGGCCCGGCTGACGCGCACAAGGAGACGGGAGGGCGGGGACGACACGGATACCGGCCCTCCCACCTCCCGACCAGTACCCGCACGAAGGACTCTCACAGCCATGTCCGATCAGCACGCGGCCACCGCACTGACAGCCGCAGCAGTCATCGCCACGATCCTGGTCGCCCGCGCAGCGGTCCTCCGCCAAGACAGTCGAGGACACGCCGCCCGCGCTGCCCGCCCGCCGCGCCGCCACACCACCTCCGGCGTTGACGAAGGCGCAACCGCACCATCTGCAACGGCGCTCTCGCACACCGCTGGCTCCCTTACTGTGCGAGAGGCCGAAAAGCATGTCCACCACTGCTGGCAGCAGCTCCGAGCACACGCCGACCCGCCGACCGAGTGACCCACCTGTGGCCGCCGCCGATGACGCCCCGGCGCCAGCGCGCGGCGGATCAAGTGCGACACGTCCTTCAGCAACATGGCCCACCGCGTCTACACGCCCGGGTGTCCAGCACGCCTGAACGCGCCGGACGGAACCCAGATTGCCCTGGCGCTGCGGCATTGGGAAAAGCGAAGTCCCTGCAACGTCTCCTGATCCTGACGTAGCACGCAACCCGAGGTCGAGCCGGGCTGGACGAGGGATCTTTTCCGCGCCTGAAGAGGCAGCCCGCTCATCCCTCGACGCCGGTGGAGGTGCGGGGCGCCGACGGGTTTGGATTCCGGGGCGCCACGCTGGCGCAGGTAGACGAAGAGGATGGCCATGGACGCGACGGCCAAGAGCTCGGACTGCCAGTTCTGAAGGCTGCGGCTCCAGAAGTCGGCGGAGGCGATGTGTCGGCGGAGGCGATGTACTGCGTCCAGCCGATGGGAGCTTGCTGCTGTCTCAACTGCTGCTCGTGGTAGGGCCCGGCCCCTCCCCAGAACCCCGCCGGGCTCGGTCTGCACGTCGCGGGCCTTCGCGGCACAGGCGGGATGGGCGCGCATACGGCGCTCGGTGTCCAGGGGTGATCTGGCCCGCGCGCCCGAAGGAGGTTGCTCCGCACTGCTCCGACAACACTTCTTCGCCGGCAGGAATGTCCGCTACGCCTGCTCCATCTCGCGATCGTCATGCGATGCCCTCGACGGGTGGCTCGGAGTGAGCCGGTTGACACGGTGTACGTCCGGGACGCAGAGGTTGAGGACGGTGGCGACCGTGATCATTGCGGCGCAGGCCAGGAGGACTGCCTGGCTGTTCCACGAGTGGGCGGCGACGGCGGTGATGAGGTAGCCGAGGGGGATGGCGAGGCGTTCCCCGATGCCGTTGAACGCACTCATGCGGCCCTGTTCGACCTGGGGCACATGCTGTTGGAATGCGGTGCTCCAGGTAACGATCGCGACATCGAGTCCGATACCTGCCAGCAAGGCGGCCACCAGAACGAGTGGCAGAGACAGACCGCAGGCCATGGCCGCCAGGGGGAGCGCGAGGGCGCCGGCCGTGATCACCGCGACGGCGAGCAGCCGGTGCGGCTTCCAGCGAAGGCATACGAGGGTTCCCGCCAGCAGGCCGGAGGCGAAGGCCGCCTGGATCAGACCCCAGTCACGTGCTCCGGCGTATTGCCGAGCGGCAACAAGGGGGCCAAGAAGCTGGAAGCCCGCCAGCCATGCGGCGACGAGGACTGTGCCGGCGGCGGTATAGGTCCACAGCCAGGTACGGGACCAAAAGCCTGTCCAGCCTGCCCGCAGATCGGCCAGGACGCCGGCGGACGTAATGGGCGGGGCTTCCAGGCGCAGACCAAGAAACAGGACAGCCGCGACGGCGAACGTGAACGCGTCCCAGGCCAGTGCCCACGACGCGCCGCTCGCGGCGACGACGAATCCGCCGGCGACCGGCCCCAGCACCCTCACCGCGTTGCTCGGGAGCCTGAGCAACGCGTTGGCCTGCTGCAGGTGCTCCTCGGGAACGATCTGCGCGACGGCGCCTTGCGTGGCTGGAACGATGAACGACGCCGCCGTTCCCGAGACGAAGCCGCACGCCGCAATCGACGCAGTCGTCGCATGCCCCGTGGCCACGGTGACGGCCAGGGCACCCTGTGCACCTGCGGCCAGCAAGTTCCCGAGGAAGAGGAGCCGGCTTCGGGACAAGCGGTCGGCGAAGAGGCCACCCATGAGCAGGAACACGATCGTGGGGACGGTGTTCGTGGCGAGGACCAGGCCGAGAGATCCGGCTCCTCCACCCTGCTGAATGACGGAGTAGGCCAGCGCGAGAGGGGCCATCGCAGACCCGGTCGCCGAGATGAGACTGGCCGACGCGAACCGGCGGAAGGCCCCGATCCTCAACGGTGTGCTGATGATCTCCGGTGACGCGGCGGCGGTCTTCATGATCTCCCTTGGGCTCGGCGCAGCGAGCACCCTAGTGCAGAAGCGCGCCGGGTGAGACGCCAGCACCAGAGTCGGCCGAACAGCCATCCACCTCAGGCGCCGGAGCAGTTAGACGAAAGCTGACAGAGGTTCGCCGGTTCCTCACCGGCACCGTCGTCCCGCATGCCGCCGCCCACTCGGGCGACAGGTGGGTCCGTCACATCGTCGCCCAGTCAACTCCATCGAATCGACCCTCGACCTCATCGCCAGCTCCTGAACCGCCGCCCCGTGGAACCGGATCTGCACCATCCGCCACCCGGCGGGGAGGCCCGGAAGCGGAGGCCTCGATGGGCCGCCGCTACCCGCCTCCGACACCACGAGCGCCGAATGAGCCCTGATCGAACCGCTGCTGCCGGCCCCGGCCTGCGAGACTCGGGCCGGCGGCCGGCCGGAAAAGCACCCGCGCCGGGATGTCGTCTACCGGGTGACTGTCTTGTCCTGACGCTGCTGGAGGCGGTCGTAGAGCCGCTCGGGACGCGGATGCCCCCAGCCACGGTGCCGTTCCTGTCACCAGCGGGCCAACACCATCACCACCGGCGCCTGGACCGGGCCCGTGCCCTGGTCCGACAGGGCCAGTGCGGCGTACGCCAGGCTGCACACGGGGGCACAGCCCAGCGTCGTCCGAGCGGCGTCCGGCCAGGTCAGTTTCAGGTGCGCACCACGAAGTAGAGCCAGCCGCCCCATGTGCTCACGTTGCTGAGGTCCTTCGTGGAGCGCTCGTACTCGGAGCGGACGCGGAACTTCTGGTTGAGCGCGTTGGTGAGGCTGAGCTGCGCCTTCGCGCTGCTCGTCGACGACAGGACGTAGCAGCCCGACGTGGTGAGCGTGTGCCAGGCGGCGCTGTAGTACCGCTGGACCTGGAAGCGCTCGCACTGGCCGGCTTTGTTGGGCGTGAGGGTCGCGGTCACCGTGGGCTTCACCGTCTTGTGGAAGACGCGGTAGGTGCTCCCGCTGTACGTGGTGCTCGTGTAGTAGCCGCCGAGCGCCGTCGCGATCTTCACGTAGCCGTTGACGGCGCGGGTGGCCGTCGCGGGGGCGTAGCGGTAGTCGCCCGCGAAGGACGCGGTGAAGGTGGTGTTGCGGGTGACCTTGTAAGTGGTCTTCAGGTTGCCGTAGGCGTCCACAGTGCCCGTCGTTACCAGGGTCTTCGCCCCGCCGTAGGGCGTGGCGTAGATCGACACCGTGCGGCCGTTGTAGGTGGTGCCCAGGTGCGCGGTGACGGTGGCCGTCGCGCCGTACGCGTATGAGGGCGCGTTGCTGGTGACGGTCAGGGCGGTCGCCGCGCGGGACACCTGGACGGTGGCGACCGCGGTGGCCGCCTTGTGGGAGGCGTCACCCGGGTAGGTGACCGTGTAGGTGTTGGCGCCGCCGATGTCGGGCGTGTTCTGCACCGTGACGGTGCCGTCGGCGGCCACCGGCGAGGTCCAGGTCACCGGGGTGCTGTGGGCGGCGTCCTTGCGGGAGACGGTGACCGTCCGGCCGGCGGCGTACGGGCCGTCACCGAGCTTGCCGCCAAAGGACAGGGCCGCCCCTCGGACGGCGGTCGCCGGGGCGCTCAGCGTCAGCGCCGGGGCGTACGGGGCGACCACGAGGCTCATGCCGCTCTCGGACGGCTGGTGGGTGGCGTCCCCGACGTACGTGAAGACGTACATGAACGAGCCGGCGACGCCCGGGGCGTCGGTGACGGTGAACCGGAGGGTAGTCGGGTCCACGGGTACGGATCCCAGCGGCACGGTCTGCTGGGTGCTCTCGTCGCGCCGGGCCACCTGGACGGTGGTGCCCTGCGGGAAGGTACCCAGGCCCAGTTGGGCCATGAGGCGGCCGGTGAGGACGACCGAGCCGGGGTTCGCCGAGGTGATGTCGGTGCCCACGACATCAGTCGGCAGCTTCGCCACGTTCACGATCAGTGAGGCTGTCGCGGGCCGGTGGGTGGCGTCACCGGCGTATGCCACCTGGTAGGTGTACGTGCCCTCGTCCTGCCGGAGGTCGGTGAACGTGAACGTGCCGTCCGCGCCGAGTGTGGTGTCGGGCAGGGCAGTGCCGTCGCGGGTGACCTTCAGCGCGGCGCCCGCCGGCAGGAGGCCGCGGGTGCTCAGCGAGCCACTGACCGTGTACCGCTCGGTCGGCACCGCGTACTGCGGGTGCCTCAGGGCGAGTTCGCTGTCCGTCAGCTTCGGGGCGCCCAGCACGTTCAGGCTGTAGGCACCCGAGGCGTCCTTGGTGACGGCGTAGAGGGTCGTGCCGTCGACACCCCACTCCAGGCCGTCCGGGGCGACCGTGCCGGACGGCAAGGTGAGGTGGTTCTCGGCGAGGGTGTTCGGGCCGGCGTAGAGGTAGACGCCGGAGGTGCCGGCGACGGCGACCGTGCCGTCGACGTCGACGACCACCGAGCCAGGCGCGGAGCCGGAGCCACCGGTGAAGTACGCGGCGGGGTCTGCGGCCGCGAGGTCCGTGCTGCGGTACGCCTGCAGGGCGAGCTGCTGCGGGGCGGCCAGCAGCACCCGCGTGCCGTCGCCGGTGACGGCGAGCCCGGTTGCCGTGCCGCCGTGGACCAGGGTGTCCGCCTTGACCGACGCCGTGCCCGAAGCGACGCCGAAGGTCGCCACGTGACTGAGGTTGCCCTGCGGTTCCTCGGCCGCGAGCACATCGCCGCCGGTGGCGAGCAGCGGTGCGGTCATCCACTGTGACAGGGCAGGCTGCGGGATCGCTGCCGGCGCGGTCGCGGACGGGTCGACCGAGCCGATGCCGCCTTTGCCGTCTGCCGTGTAGCCGTACCAGACGCGGCCGCCCGCCACCGCGATGGAGACGGGGGAACTGCCCGCGCCGGTGGACCAGCGGGCGGTCTCGGTGAGCGTCGCTGTGTCGATCGCGGCGATCGCGCCGCCGTCCGCCAGCGCCGCGTACAGCGTGCCGCCGTCGGGCGACAGCGCCAGGCTGGTGGCGCCCTGCTCCCCCGCAACGGTGGTGATCGGGGTGCCGGACAGATCGGTCACCACGATGCCTGTCGAGCCGGCGCCCTGGCTGACGAACACGTGCTGGTGGGCGGGGTCGACCACCAGGTGTGCGTAGCCGGACAGCGGCAGCGCGGCCGTGTCGTCGGCGTACACCGCGGAGCCGGCCAGTCCGACGGTGGTGGTCAGGCCGGCCACGAGCGAGAGGGTCGCGACCAGGGAGACCTGTCTGAGGCGCATGAGGCTCCTGTGAGAAAAAGTGAACAAGCAGCGGGACAATAACCCGCCGACCCGACACACTCGGAAGCGGGGGTCCACTACGGGCGGGCAGTCCGCGGCGACTTCCGCCGGGGCGCCGGTGCCGCGGTGGCTTCCGAGCGCCTGGACGCTGTTTGCTCGCGCCGAAACCGGGTCATCCCCTTCCCCGACACTGTGACGGACCAATCTGGCTGCCCGATTGGCAGAAGCCTGGGACTTGGTCAGCGATAGTCGTTGAGCCAGTCGCCCGGGATCAGGCCGCGAACGCGGTCGAGAGCCGCTGTCGTCCGGCCGCGGGCCAGGATGACCGCACCAGCGTCCTCACGCACAAGGACGTCCTGGCCCAGGAACCACCGAAAGCCGTGCTCCTCGCCGAACTCGGCAAGCACACCGGCTACTTCACGGCCCAGCTCTACTGCGCTGCTTCGCCGACACGCTGGAGCTGCCGCACCAGGCATTCGGTCCTGCGCCGCCCGCGCCCCGGCCGGAAGTTCGACACGGTCAGCCGATCGGCGCAACCAGCCCCGTCCCCCGCCTCACCTCTAGGGTGGGGAGATCCGGTGGGGAGGAAGGTGAAGGCCCGCTGCGCCGACGAAGTTGCTCGCGGGCGTCGGCAGAAAAGCTCTCCGCCGACTTCATCCGCTCACTCGCCGACTTCGACGCCTGCAAGTACGCCTCTCGTGCCGTTCGCCTGCCGCGCGTGATCCGCGCCGGCCACGTACTGACCGCCAACGGCGACGACAGCGGTCAGTTCCGCCCACCGGGCCCGCCGCCGGAGGCACTCGAACCTCTGTCGACGGCTTGCTCCACCCGACTCAGACTCGAAGAGGCCCGCTGCCGCGCGTCGACGCTGGCCAACTCAGCGAGGCCGTGTCGCCCGAGCTGGGCACGGGGAACGCGTGGGTGGTGACGCTGCTGGTACCACCCGGGGTGGTGACGTGACGGAACTGCCGGGTCCAGCTGCCCCGGTTGGCCGGCTGAGACGCGGGTGCTCGGCCGAGAGCTGAACGGGGCAGTCCACGTCCGGTACGGCAGCAGGGCCCGGATCACGTGTCGCGATCCGGGCCCTGCCCCGTGCGCTGCCACCCTGCGGCGGCGGCGCGTCAGCTCTGTGCGGTGTTGTCGCCCGTCTGCTCGGCGCCTTCGGCTGCGCCTGCCTTCTCGCGCATCTTGCGCACCAGCTCCGCCTTCTGATCGGCGGCACTCTGGCGGTCGAGGTTGCGGTGCGGACCGTTGTCCTGCCGTTCGGCGCGGGACAGCTTCTTGCGCTGGCCGCCGCCCATGCCCACGGGGTTGTTGATGTTCTTGCTCACGGGTTCTCCCGGAATGATGTGAAGTGATCTACGGATTCATCAGTGGGGGACGGGCGCGGCTACGTCGAAGGACGTCAGCAGGGGCCCATCACGCCCTCACTCGTAAATCGGCGTCTGGAAGAACATGCCCAAGACGTTACCCGGTCCCGTCGGCTCCGCACACCAAGTTTTTCGCTTCCCGACGTCGGCCGAGCCTTCGGTGAGCGCCAGCCGGCAACCCGAACCGCCCGGGGCAGCATCAATCTCGCTCACTGTCTGCCAGCCGGCCGAGGCGGAGGGTGATCATTCCTTCCGTGCAGGAACAGCCCTGATCTCGGTCACCTGGTAGCTCGCGGGTATCTGGGCCGTACACGTCGAGGGCGCCGCCTCGCTGGAAACCGCCGACCCTATCATCGAGGGGATGGCACGGCAGCTCGGCGAAGCCACTGGTGAGACCGCCCTCAGTTACAGGACCACCGGCCAGCCAAAACCATGAAGCCGATCATGTTCGGAGCCAGATGCGGCATCCCTCAGATCGCCCCGCGCCCTGTCCACGTCAGCAACCCAGGAAGGAACCAGGCTGCATCTGTCCGTCACCGGGCGGCGCCCCACCAGCACGTTATTGCGGCAATCCAGGTGTAGCGTCCTTGACATGGACTCTCGCACCACTGTTGAACGCGCTCAACGCCTCAGGCAGCTGCACGCCGAGTACAAGCCGCTCGTGCTGCCGACCGTCTGGGACGTCTGGTCCGCGCGGACGGCAGCCGCCGCCGGGTTCCCCGCGCTGACGGTCGGCAGTCATCCGCTCGCCGACTCCCGGGGGGCCGACGACCACGAGGGGCAGACCTTCGAGGAAGTACTCACCGCCGTCAGGCCGATCATCGCGGCGGTCGACGTACCCGTGTCCGTGGACCTGGAGGCCGGATACGGACAGAAGCCCGCGGATCTCGTTGCCGGGCTCATCGAGGTCGGCGGCGCCGGCCTCAACATCGAGGACACCGTCCATTCGGACGGCGGCCGTGTGCGCAGCACACAGGAGCACGCGAGCTACATCGCCGGCCTGCGCGCGGCGGCTGACGACGCCGGAGTTCCGGTCTGGGTGAACGGGCGCACCGACCTCTTCCTGCACACGAAGGATGCTTCCGGCGTCCTCGACGAGGCGATCGAGCGACTGCGAGCCCTGGAGCAGGCCGGCGCCGACAGCGTCTACCCGGTGGGTATTCAGGACGACGACGACCTGCTCGTGGCGGTGACCGGCGCCGTCGCCGTTCCCGTGAACTCCACGGCCCATCCCGTCAGGCACGATCTTGAGCGCTTCCGCCGCCTGGGCGTCGGCCGGATCACCTACGGCCCGCTGCTGCAGTTCGCGATGACGGATGCGATGAAGAACATGCTCGGGCCCTGGGCGCCCTGAGGAGCTCATCGAGCGACGGGGCCGGCCGTCGGTGTCCTTCACCTCACGGCACAAGTGACGCGTGTGCTTGCCGAACTCGGCTGCGCCGACCGGGGCTTCCTCGGTGCAGTCGTCGGCCTCGACGGACAACAGCGGTCGCCTGGCCTTCGGGGCGATGAGGCTGGTGTCTGCAAGCGCACACCCCGCGCCGGGCCCTTCCACGTGCCCGTCGCGGGGAGGGCGACCTCAGTGACGTACCGATCCCTTCGGGACATCGACACAGGCCGGGCGACCGCGAAGGCTTCGGCCGGTTGGCCGTCGACGAGGTGGGTGCTTGCTGGGCGCCACGGTGATCAGCTCGATGACACGCCACTGTGGAGCAACGATGGTCGTAGGAACGGGACTTGTCTGCACCAGCCGCATCGCGGCCTTCGTGCTGCCGGTGCAGACGAGACCGCGCAGGCGGATCTCGTGCGAGGAGAAGTGTTGAACGAGCTCGCGTGCTCGACTCGGTCCACCAGCAGTTCCGTTTCGCGCATCACCCGGTTCACCGCTGTCGCCCAGCTCTGTCCAGCGCGGGCCGTGCGTGGCGAGGGCGGCGTACGTCCAGCCTCCGGTTGCCATGACGGATGTCGATGCGCCCGTCTTTTCGGTGCAGAGACCAACCTGGAAACGGGGCGGTCGTCCTCAGCACCAATCTCCCCGGTGGCGCCGCACAGGGCCTACAACGGGGTCGACCAGACGGCGGGCACGTGGGGCCCTACGTGCAGCTTCGGCCGCCGCACTGTGGGGAGTGGGACGTACCGCCCCAGGATGTACGTCCGCCGACCCCGGCGGAGGAGTTGAGCGCCAAGGTGGCCGTGGCCAACCGGAGGTGGGGGCGGTGACCCCTCGCTCGGTCCCGCGCTACGAGACCCGGACTCTCCAGCCCGACCTCGAGCCGGACGCGGATCCGGTCTTGTACGCGATGCAGTACGCCGTGGGCGGAGAGACCTCGCCGGCAAGCGAGGACTGTGCCGAACCGCAGGACTGGGTGCTGCGGCACTGCGGCCAAAACCCGTCCCACCACGCCTGCCGGGAGATCTTCACCCTGCCCTGGCGAACCTGGCGGAAGACGTGAACCACTCTCCTGACCCGGGATCCCCGCCGCACTGACCCACCCGACTCCCGTTCCTGCCCGGCGCAACCGGTCGGGGCTCCCCCGTGCTCGTCAGCCCCGGCAGGGACCGGCCTTCATCTGCTGCCGTGCCCATGGCACTGAGGTTCTGGCCTCAGCCGCAGAAAGTCAGCCACGAGGGCGGGTGCGCCGGCCGGTCACCCGCCACGTGTGTCTCGCTCAACCCAGCACCGGCACCAACCCGGTTGTCTCCATCGTCACGGCCCCAGCCCGGCACCAGGCCCACTCGTCCGGGACGGCAGCTCTGCCCAAGTGCCGACGCGCGGCACGGGCCCGCCGGACGGCCCTCGGGGCCCGCCTGCCTGCTGCGGAGCGATCGGACCGGAGGGGCTGCGCTTGATAGTCCGCCTCATGCTCTCCGGATCTGCGCGCCGAGTGGCCGGTGGACGTCGCCAGCGGGGCGGCAGACAGGAGCGGGCGGCGGCCACCGGCCACCGGCGCGCGGCGGCCCGCGCAAGCGGACGCCCTTGAACCAGACGCCGTCGCCCCTCAACCCGAGGGAACTCGCCGGAGGCGAGCGGCGAAGGAGAGATAGAAGCCCAGCCTTCAAAGCATGTTCCCTTGAACGAGAGGAGCCCCGATGACCGTCGAGCCAGGCGTCCGCGCGGGGGCGGAGAGCGATGCCTCGGTGATTGCGCGGTCCCGGGATGAGCCCGAAGCATTCGCCGTCCTTTTCGACCGATACGCGGATGAGGTACATCGCTATCTGGCCCGCAGGCTCGGTGGCGAGCCGGCCGACGACCTCATGGCAGAGACCTTCACCACCGCTTTCCAGCACCGGCACCGGTACAACCCCTCGAGGGCCACCGGCGACGGCGCCCGGCCCTGGCTGTTCGGTATAGCGACCAACCTGGTCGGCCGACACCGGCGGGCCGAGGGTCGCCGCTTCAAAGCCATGGCCCGCATCCCGGCCCCGGCCGATCACGAGGAGCCGCTGGCCGACCGTGCCGCGGCCCGGGTGGGGGCTCAGGCCGTACGGCGCGAGCTGGCAGCGGCACTGGCCGCCCTGCCCGCACGGCACCGGGACGTGCTGCTGCTGGTGGCGTGGGGCGGTCTCGGCTACGAGGAGGTGGCCCAGGCCCTCGGCGTCCCCATCGGCACGGTCAGATCACGGCTGCACCGGGCTCGCAGCAAGTTACGCCAAGCGTTGGGCGGATCCGATCCGACGACACAGCGAGAGGTACCCGGCCATGACTGACGAACTCGAACTCCTGCGGGTCTGGGACACGGACGCCGCCCCGCTCACCGACCCGGCCCGGGCGAAGGCCCGCCACCGACTGCTCAACGCGATTGCGCGCGCGCAGCAGCACCCCGACGCGGCTCCCAGCCGCCGCCACGCACTCCGCCTCGCGACGGCTGCGGTAGTCGCCGTGGCGGTTACGGGAACGGCGGTACTGATCGCTGAGGGCGGCACCGGCGAGGGCGATCACCCCGACCACGCCGACCGCGTATCGGGCACGGCGACCCCGAGGATGGGTAACGTCAGCGCCGTGACGGTGCTGAACGGGGCGGCAGCGCAGGCGGGCACGTACGAGAAGCCTGTGGCGCCGCGCGACGACCAGTTCATCTACTCGAAGCGGATCATCAAGGAGACGGAACGCAAGACCGGCGCGGTCAAGACCTACGAGGACGTGAGCTGGGACTCGGTGGACGGCTCCAAGCGCTCCTTGACCATGGAACTCGGCCGGGTGATCTGGGAGGAGCCCTTGAAGAAGGGCGAGAGCGTGTGGCCGCCTCGGGAGTGGAGCAAGCTGAAGAAGCTGCCCACCGACCCGAAGAAACTCATTCCGGACATCGCCGGCGGAGGACCGTCCAGCAGCTCGATCAGTGACTTCACCGCACTGGAATGGTCCCACGCCTACTTCATGCTCGGTGAGCTCCTGAAATGGCCGGTGCTGCCCCAGGGGCTGCGTCCCGCCGCGTACAAGGCGCTGGCCCTGGTGCCCGGTGTCAAGGCAGTTCCGGGAGTGAAGGACTCCGCCGGGCGCACCGGAGTGGGGATTTCCTACCCCGAGAGCCCGTTCGCGGAGGGCAAGTACCTCATCTTCGACCCGGAATCCTATGAATTCCTGGGCTTCCGCGACGAACGGACTTCGGCGTCCGGCGACAAGACGTACATCCAGCTGTCACACGTGGTGGACTGGGCGATCGTCGACCGGATGAAACAGCGCCCATAGCCCCACCGGTCCTCGCCGCCTACAGGCGAAGTTCTTCCGGTTATCCGGAGGGCGGGGAACAGCAGCGCGAGACCAAGGACTGCGGTGACCCGGGACAGTTTCTTGATCACACCCGGGGGAATGAAGCCGTGCCCGTCATTCCGCAGAGGGGCCCGAGCCGGGCGCAGGTCGGGCTTGTCTGCCGCACGCGGGGAGATGCACGCGTCGCAGAGCCCAACGACGGTCCCGCATAAGGGTCCACATCACGGCAGAGATCGGTCGACACAGGTCTGAATCGGCGTCCGCAGGGCATCGGGGCGCCATGCAGATTCTCAGCGGGATCCTCATCGGACTGTCCGGATTAGCAATGGTGCTCATAGGCAAGCCGCTGGCCACGTGGGATGCCGACAAGGTGGAGGTGTGGAGCGGTCTGCGCCACCTGCACGGCGTGAACTACAACCGGGTGTGCTTCATCCTGGGGGGTCTGGGAGCCGTCTTCGCCGGCGGTTACCTGATTTTCGCGGGTTGACGCAGAGCGGCACTCGGCCGGTCGCCCAGCCAGAGCCGCCCCTGCCGTTGAGGGGGTGACAGATGTCAAGGAGTCGGCGGTGATCGCGGGCACGGCGGTGACGCGCCCGGATCGCAGCGCTTCGAAAGCGTTCACCATCGGCGAGTCCGCGATGCCCAAGCAGGACCCGCGGCGTGGCAGGCTCGGCAGTCTCCCGCGCGTCACGGCCCTACCAGCCGGAGGGCGGCACCACAACCCGCCAACTGCCAGGAGGCAGCCGACCTCGCGCGTCAATAGGCTCCCGGACTGACAGAGCCCTTCGGGAAAAGGGAGATTCAGGTGCGAACTCGTATGACGGGCCGCCTTCTCGGAGGTCTGCTCGCGGCCGGCCTGGTGATGGGTACGGCAGGCGTGGGGCATGCCGCAACAGCGGATTCCGGCACGGCGGCGGCCGCCTCGGTTCAGACATCCGCAACGGCGGCCAAGGCCGCCGCGTACCCCAGGGTGTACCTCAACACGGTGGTCAATCAGTGGACACACTGGGCCCCGGACTACTACGACTCCACTCACGCGGGGTGGCTGTACGCGGGATCGAACTACTTCTACTGCATCAAGGAAGGCGTCTACTACTCCGACAACGGGCGCCGGAGCCGCTACTGGCTTCTCACCGACGACGACAGCGGCAACCGCAACGTCTACGTCAGCGAGGTCTACCTCGACCAGTGGGGCTGGGACAACGTCTACAGCCTGCTCGACTACTGCTGACGCGTCGCTGCTCCCGGTCACGCGCGGTCCCCGAGGCCCGGCGCTCCCACCCCCGTCGGCGGGTGCCGCAGCTGCGGATCCGCCGGACGACGGGATCGTGCGCGGTTCCTGCTACCTCAGGCCGTGAGGTCCAGTAGGCGCACCGGCTCACCTGCCCACCGACACGGGGCAGCGGTGGCCGTGACCGCCCCATCGGGGCGGTCACGGGTGGGTTGGGCTGCGGAGTGGCCGTGCGCGGCGGCCCAGCGGAACTGCCGGTCGTCGTCGCTGTGCGGGCAAGGTCGCCGACTTCCCCGGTGTCGGCGAGGTGGACGAAGATCGGTGTCCGCCGGGATGGCTTGACTCTGTGGGCCATGTCCGGGTCGCACAGCGCCTTGTAAGGGTTTCGAGAGCTTCTTGTACGTGCGCACGTCTTTACGTGCGCACTGGCGCCCCTACGTGCGCGCGAACACCCCTCCGTGCGTGCGAAACGACGACACGGACACGTCTCCTGCACCCCGCTCGCACCGGTTTGGGGGCAGACTCCCGTCCATGAGCACCACGCGACGCCGACTCGGCACGGGCCCGAACACCACCACGAGCGCGCCGACAACGGACACCGGCCCGCGGCTTCTGCCCGCCGAACGAGTCACCCCTGATGCGCTCCTGGAAGGAGCCGAGCTTCAGGACCTGGCCGGCCACAAGGGCCGACGAAGCCTCGGCCCTGGCATCGCCACAACACCAACCCCATCACCCACAGTCCAGGATCGCGAAGAGCGCTGTTGAAAAACCGAAACTCCCACCCCAGCGTCGTGTGCACCACCAGGGCGGCCGGCCCAGGGTCAGGCAGACGAGTGCGGGTCGCCCTCCGGCCATGGCCGGAAGACGTATGCCCGGCGGGTCTCAGGTGAGTGGCCAGTTACGCAGGGCGGCGTCGGCCAGCTTCTGGAGTTCGTCGCGGCAGACACCGCTCGCCGCTTGCACGGCGAGGCCGTAGGCGAAGGTGGTGAGGTAGCGGGCCAGTAGCCCCGGATCGGTCTGCGGCGGCAGGTCGCCGTCGTCTACGGCGCGCTGGAACCGCTCCCGGACGCAGGTGTAGCCGTTGGTGCGCCAGGCGACGAGGAGGTCACGGACTTCCTGCCCGGAGTCGCTGGTGGTCAGGGCGCTCTGGACGCCCAGGCATCCGTGGGGATGGGCCGGGCGGGTGGTGGTACGAACGGTGCCGGCCAGGATTGCGGTGGCGACGCCGAGAGCGGTCGGCTCCTCCAAAGCTCGGGCCAGGTATGCGCTCGGGCCTTCGGTATAGCGCTCCAGGGCCTTGCGGAACAGCTTCTCCTTGTTGCCGAAGGCCGCGTACATGCTGGTGGTGGAGATACCCATCGCGTTCGTCAGGCTGGCCGTGCTGGCCCCCTCGTAGCCGTGCTTCCAGAAAACCAGCATGGCGCGCTCGAGAGCTTCGTCGGCGTCGAATCCTCGCGGCCGGCCGACAGGGCCGCTCTGTTTCGTCTCCACGTTCGCAGCCTACCTTTCTGCAGCGATCGCTGCAGAAGTGTTACCGTTCCACTTCTGCAGCGATCGCTGCAGAAACGGAAGGGGCTACTCACGTGGGATTACTTGAGGGAAAGACCGCTCTCGTCACCGGGGGCAGCACCGGGATCGGCCTGGCCAGTGCCGTCAGGCTGGCGTCCGAGGGCGCGCACGTGTTCATCACCGGCCGACGCAGGACCGAACTCGACGCCGCTGTCGAAATGATCGGTCCAGCGGCCACCGCGGTGACCGGCGACATCTCGAAACTGGCCGACCTGGACCGGCTCTACGAGACGATCCGCAGCCGGGACCGGGGCCTGGACGTACTGTTCGCGAACGCGTCCGTCGCCTCGCTCGTGCCGCTGGAGCAGGTCACCGAGGAGCACTTCGAAACCCTCTTCGGCGTCAACGTCCGGGGCACGCTGTTCACTGTTCAGAAGGCGCTGCCCCTGCTCAACGACGGCGCTTCGGTCATCCTGAACGGCTCTACGAACGTGGACGTCGGCGATGAGGCGCTCGGCGTCTACGCGGCGACCAAGGCCGCCACCCGATCGTTCTCCCGAACCTGGGCCAACGAACTCAAGGGACGCGGCATCCGGGTCAACACCGTCACGCCCGGCCCCACCGACACCCCTGCGCTCTCGGGGCTCACCCCCACCCCGGAGCGCTTCAAGCAGCAACTGGCGGCGCGTGTGCCGCTGGGCCGGCTCGCGCGCCCGGAGGAGATCGCCGCCGCCGTGGCCTTCCTCGCCTCCGAGCAGAGCAGCTTCATCACCGGTTCGAGCCTGTACATCGACGGCGGCCTGAACCAGATCTGAAAGGCGCGACCAGGTATGACAACCATGGGGATCATCGGCGCGGGCGAGGTCGGCAGCCAGATCGCCCGTGCGGCACTGGTCAATGGATACGAAGTCGTCATCGCCAACTCTCGGGGACCCGAGACCGTGTACGCCCTTGCCGAGAGCGCGGCGCATCGGCCAGGGGTGACCCTGGCCGGCGGACCTCTCCCTCGGCGATGGCCGGCACGCCAAGGCCGTGGAGAGTGTCGCGCCTCTTCTACGCCCCCTGCCTACACCCCCTCGCAGCCCCGATCCGGAGCTGCCCACAGAAGGGTCGTCTTCATGTCCGACAGTGATCTGCGCGCGTTCTACCTGCGCTATATCGAGGCGCTCAACGCCCACAAGTTCGACGGTATGGACGAATTCATCGGCGACCGGACCACCCTGAACGGTGAGCCGGCCACCCGGGACGACCTCCTCGCCGTTCAAAAGCATGACGTGGACGCGGTTCCGGATCTCCACTGGGAACTCGAGGAACTGCTCTTCGACGGTGACCGTCTGGCCGCGCGCCTGGTCAACACGGGTACCCCGGTGAAGACATGGCTCGGCGTGGCTCCCACCGGCGCCTCGTTCGAGATCGTCGAGTACGCCATTTACCAGGTCCGCAACGGACGGTTCGTGCACATGACCGCCCTGCACGACGCCGGCGAACTGCACCGGCAGCTGACCGGCTGACCGGCTGACCTAAGGGTTCAGCGTCAGCACATCAATGAACAGTCCGCGCATCACCGACGGCCCATTCGAGCCGCATAACTCGTGAGGATACGCATGCCCATCACACTGATCACCGGGGCCAACAAGGGCATCGGCTTCGAGACAGCCAGACAGCTTCTGTCGCTGGGCCACACCGTCTACATCGGCGCGCGTGACGCCGAGCGAGGCGAGAAGGCGGCGGCGACGCTCGGCGCACGGTTCGTGCAGCTCGACGTGACCGACGACGCATCGGTGACCAGCGCGCTGGCGGCGATCGACTCGGCCGAGGGCCGGCTCGACGTCCTGGTGAACAACGCGGGCATCTTGGGGCACGGGGTCACCGACGGTCCCACGGCACTCCGGGCCTTCGACACCAACGCGGTGGGAATCGTGCGCGTCACGGAGGCGGCACTTCCCCTGCTGCGCAAGTCCTCGAACCCCACCGTGGTCACCGTTTCCAGCAGTGCCGGGTCCTTCTGGGCAGTGACCAATCCGGACCGGCCGGAGTTCGGCTTGCCGTTGGCGCTCTACTCCGCGTCCAAGTCCGCAGCCACCATGCTCACGGTCCAGTACGCCAAGTCCCAGCCGGGCATCAAGTTCAACGCAGTCGAGCCCGGCACCACCGCGACCGACCTGACCGCGGCATTCGGAGTCGGAAGGACGCCGGAGGAGAGTGCCAGGGTCGTCGTGCGTCTCGCCACTCTCGACGCGGACGGTCCGACAGGAACCTTCCAGGACGAGAACGGGGAAGTTCCCTGGTAGCCGCGTAGGGGGGAAGCCTTGTTCCGCCACGACGGCGACGCATCCCTCGCCGGGACTCTGCCGTGAAAGTTCAACGGACAGCGGGGCGTTGCGGTGCAGCGACGGTCTTTTCACGGTCAGCGGGGGTGCCGTGGGGTGCGCAATCGGCAGGAAGGCGAACCGCTACCCGCGGCAGGAAGCAGCCGACGAGGGGCCCCATGCACAGTGCGATCAGCACAGTGCCGACCCCGACCGTCCCACCCAGTAGCCAGCCGGCACAGGCAACAGCGACTTCGATGCCGGTGCGAACAAGGGCGACGGGTAGGCGGGTGAGCCGAACGAGTCCGGTCATGATGCCGTCGCGTGGTCCCGACCCGAACTGCGCGCCGAGGTAGAGCGCGTCAAAGAATGCCAGAGCGACAAGACCGAGAGCGAGATATCCGATCTCGGCAAGTGGCCCTTGGGGGTCGGGGAGCACAGTCGCGGTGGCATCTGCGGTAAAGCCGACGATCGCGACGTTGAGGAGCGTGCCGAGCCCAGGCAGTTCTCGCAGCGGGATCCATGCAATGAGCACAAGCAGCGAGATCAGGTTCGTCGCCCAACCGAACGAGATGTCGAGGGATTTGGCCGTGCCCTCCGTGAGCACGTTCCAACTGGCCGCACCAAGGCCGGACTGGACGAGCAGCATGACAGCGGCCCCGTATCCCATCAGGCCGAGCAGGAGCTGGGGGATCCGACGCGCCTTTCGGGCTGCCCGGAGCTGGGCAAATGCGTTCATGCGCGGCAGTGCGGGTGAGTCGTGACGAGCCGGGACGGAGGTGTGCGTTGCGGAAGGACGAGGTGCCATGGGGCGAGTCTCCGGGTCATCTGGACCTGGAATCCATAGCCAGATTGATTAGTCTGGTTCGGTGAAAATCAGCTCGCACGCGGTGGCGCGGATGTTGGGGACCTGGCACGAGGGGCCGGGGCCGGCGCATCAACGTCTCTCCGACAGGTTGCGTCTGCTCATCCTGGATGGACGCCTCTCCCTTGGCGCGGCCCTGCCCAGCGAGCGTGATCTGGCTGTCGCCCTCGGCACCAGCAGAACCACCGTCGGCACCGCGTTCCGCACGCTGGTCGAGCACGGATACCTCACCACACAGGCGCGTACCAGGGCGACGGTACGGCTGCCTGATGGCACCACGTCCGAGCAGCCGGCCGGCAGGGACAGGGAGACCATCGACCTGTCCTTCGCCGCGCCGGCCGCGCCGGTAGAAATCCTGCACGCCGCGTTCGCGACCGCTCTCGAACAACTGCCACGACATTTCGAGCGGCACGGTTATGACCGATACGGCACCGCGGAGCTGCGCGAAGCAGTCGCCCACTGGTATGAGCGGCGAGGACTGCCCACCCGACCCGATCACGTCCTGATCACCAACGGCGCACAGCACGCGCTCGCTCTTCTGACGCGAGTACTCCTGTCGCCACGCGACAGAGTCCTCATCGACCATCCGACCTACCCACACGCGATCACGACATTCACTCAAGCGCGCGCCCGGCTTCTCCCCGTCGCCGTGACGTCTTCCGGCTGGGACACCGAGCAGCTCCGAGCAGCGGGGAAAGCCGCGCACCTGGCCTACCTGATACCTGACTTTCACAACCCGACCGGGATGTGCATGCCAGCCGGCGTGCGCCAACAGCTCACTCTTGCGTGCCCCACGGTCGTCGACGAGACCATGGCCGATCTGGCTCTGGACGTTCCGAGCCCCGAACCCCTCGCGCTGCACATGCCGGCAGCCATCAGCATCGGTTCTGTGTCCAAGAGCGTCTGGGGCGGCCTACGCATAGGCTGGATTCGCGCGGTGCCCTCTCTCCTGGAACGCGTCGAAAAGGCCCGTCCCACGACAGACCTCGGCACCCCCGTCGTCGAACAGCTCGCCACAGCCGTCCTCCTGAACGCGCACCAAACCCAGCGGCCGGACACGCTCCAGCAGCTCAGGTCACAACGTGACGCCCTGCGGCAAGCGCTCACCGAGCACCTGCCGGACGTCCATGCCCTGCAACCGCCCGGCGGTGTGACGCTCTGGGCAACCTTCCCCGAGCCCGTCAGCTCACGGCTGGCAGCCATGGCACCGGACCACGGAGTGACCATCGCGGCCGGACCTCGATTCGGCATCGGGGGTGCGTTCGAACGCAACATCCGACTGCCGTACACGCTTCCTTCGAGTCAACTGGTCCAGGCGATCCGCAGACTCGCACAGGCAGAACAGGCACTCGCACGAGGCGCTACCGGAACCCACACCCCCGCACCCATCGCGTGAACGTCAACAACGTCATGGCCCGCGGCAACCAGGTGCCCTACGACGAGTCCATCCAGCTCGCACCGGCGATGCCGGGTGAGCCAGTTGATCACGTGCTCACGTGAGCCACGCCGGAGGCGAGAACGCGTCGACCGGCGCGGGACGGAGCCGCCGCAGGCCTGCCGGACCTGCGCGCACCCGCCCAACTACCGCCCCGGACACGGCAATCAGGGCCCACCCCCTCATTGCGTCAGCCGTTGCAAGCGGCCGTGAGCACGATTTTGCCCTGGATGTGCCCGTGGGCGGCGCGCTCGTGCGCTGCTTTGGCATCGGCGAGCGCGAACGTGCTGTCGATCGCGACGCGGACCTTGCCCGCGTCGAGCAGACGCCCCAGTTCAGCAAGCTGCGCGCCGTTCGAGCGAACCTGGGCGCTCGAGACCGTGACGCCCAGCTTCGCGGTCTCTTCTTCGTCGAAGTCCCCGGGAAGCACGGGGAACTGGGCGCCACCGCGCTTGAGCGTACGCAGGAATCGCTTGCTGTCGGGCCCGCCGACAGTGTCGAGGACGAGGTCGACGTCGTGCACGAGTTCCTCTGGACGACTCTTGGTGTAGTCGATGAACTGGTCGACACCGAGTTCGCGCAGGAACGATTCATGCGCGCCCGATGCCACCGCTGTGACATGTGCACCCTTCCATTTCGCGAGCTGTAGCGCGAAGTGCCCCACGCCGCCCGCGGCGCCGTTGACGAGCACCGTCGTGTCGGCGTCCAGTGCCGTCGGGCGATGTGGCGCAACCTGGAAGGGCGAGGGGTGGCCGTGTCCGACATCGATCAGGAACTGCCACGCCGTCAGCCCGGCCATGGGCGCCCCGGCGGCGTGCACGTGGTCGATGCCGGCCGGCTTGCGTGCGAGGTCCGCCGCAGGCGCGGCCACGTACTCGGCGTATGCGCTGCCGTCGAAGCTGGGAAAACGCAGAAGACCGAAGACTTCATCCCCTACGGCGAGGCCATCCACGTCCGCGGCGACGGCTTCGACGACTCCCGACATGTCCGTCCCCGGAATCACCGGCAGCCTGACGGTCGATTCCGTCTCCCCGGGCATCCTGGTCAGCCCGCCGCGCAGGTACCAGTCCGGAGGATTGACGCCGACCGCGTGAACGCGAACGAGCACCTCACCCGGCCCCGGCTCGGGCATCGGCACCTCCTCGTAGCGCAGGACCTCCGGGCCGCCGTGCTCATGCAGCCGGACCGCCCTCATCGTGTGTATCGGCATCATTTTCTCCTGCCCGCGCCGCGGGATAGACTTATCCGGATCAGCGCTCCACATAAACGGACCACTGATCCGAATATATGGACCACTGATCCGGATAGTCAAGAGGGGACACATGCGGGCCGACGCCAGGAAGAACCGCGACCACGTGCTCGCCGTCGCGGGAACCGCCATCACCGAGCACGGCTCCGAGGTGTCCATGCGCGACATCGCGCGCAGGGCCGACGTCGGACTCGCGACGCTGCTGCGTCACTTCCCGACGCGCGAGGCGCTGCTCGAAGCCTTGCTGCGCACGAGCTTCAATCGGCTGACGGCAAGGGCAGACGAGCTCGAGACGTCGAGCTCGCCCGAAGATGCTCTCGTTTCGTGGCTGCGCGACTGCGTCGCATGGACGACCGAGTATCAGGGTGTGACCGCGCTGATGACAGCAGCCATCGAGGACACCGACTCCGCGCTCCACGCTTCGTGCGTCACGTTGCGTGCGGCCGGTGCCCGGCTCCTTGCACGTGCCCAAGCCACGGGCACGGCCCGGACCGACATTGACGGCACCGATCTGTTCGCGCTGGTGGCAGGGCTCGCGTGGCTCAGCGATCAGCCCTCGCTCGCCCCGCGCGCCGACCACCTCTTCGACGTTGTCACAAGCGCGATCCTGACGAACCCAGCGAGCACCGATCTCAAGAAGACGCCGCCCCTCGGCCCGTAGAAGCCGGCCCGTAGAAGCCGGCCCGTGGACCACCAGCGTGCGTCCGCCGCGTCGAACCGGTCCAAGTCCGGGCAGGGGCAGACTACTTGGCTGTCGCCTTACGCCGACTGCTGCCTGCCGGGGCCTCACCGACTGGCAGGTCGACAGACGGCCGCCGTCCGCGGCCCTCGATGAGGGTGCCAAGGTAGAGCCGGAAGCGGTCCGCTGGTCGACCTCGAGCTCTAGCTGATGTTCCTCGGACTGCTGGCGATGCGTGCGGTCGGTACCTCCCCCGCGCCCCGATTGATCGCTTGCGGGAGTGTGCGACCGCACGTGATATCAGCGGGCGCTGTCCGGGGTGTCCTGTTCGACGAGGGTGTCGAGCTGTCGCTCCACCTGCTCGGCTTCCTGATCCCGTCCTTGCTGCCGATACAGCCCGAGTGCTTCCCGCCACACCGTGAGGGCCTGGTCGGGGTGGCCCAGGGCGGTGTGGGTATGACCGAGCCTCTCGAGGGTGTCTGCGGTTTCATAGGCGTTGCCGAGGTCGCGGTAGAGGCTGATGGCTCGGCCGTAGTACCGGATGGCGTCGTGGTGGCGGCCGCTGTGGTGCTCGATGTAGCCGAGGCTGTCCAGGGTCTGCGCCTGACCGTCTATGTCCTGGTGCTCCTCAAAGAGGGCGAGGGCGGCCTGGCAGTGCTCACGGCCGGTGTCGTGCTCGCCCACGCGCGCGGCGTACCAGCCCACGGCGTTGCGCGCGTTGGCTTCCGCAATCGGCTGATCGAGGCCGTGGTAGAGATCCAGTGCGCGTCTGGCGTGTTCCAGTGCCCGCCGACCGTCCGGCCAGATCGATGCGAGCGTGTAGTGCGCCTGGGCCTGCAGGGCGCGGTCGTCCTGCTGCTCGCTCAGCGCGAGAGCCTCGTTCAGGGCTTTGATCGCCTCCTGGTGGTGCCCGAGCACGACGTGGGCGCGTCCCAGGAGCCGGTAGGTGAGGATCTGGGCGCCCGGATCGGGCAGTCGGCCCGCGGAGTCGACCGCGAGTCTCCACACGGCGAGCTGATCGTGGCGGTGTCCTCGCCGGTAGTGGAAGTTGTTCAGCGTCCAGGCCAGCTGCCAGGACGTGCTGTGCAAGGCGTGTGCGGCGGCCGTGTGCTGGGCGGCGAGCAGGTTCCGGTGCTCGGCCTCGAACCAGTCCATCGCCGCCGGGATGTCGGAGAGCGTCTGGGGGTGGCAGCCGGGCACCGGCGGAGAGAGCTCGATGGGCTCCCGGTGGAACTCCAGGAGACGGTCGGCGGCGTACGCGGTGTGGGTGTAGAAATCCAGCACCCGTCGCAGCGCCGCCGTGCGTGCGCCGTCGGCCAGGTCGTGAGCGGTGGCGGCGTAACGGCGGATCAGGTCGTGCATGCGGTAACGGCCGGCCGCGTCCTTGCCGATCAGCGATGCCTGTTCCAGCCGGCGCAGCAGAGCCCTGGTCCGGCTTCGGCCGCGGCCGGTGAGGCTGACGGCGGCAGGAAGGCCGATGTCGGATCCCGGCGCGATCGCCAGCAGCCCGAACACCTCGGCCTCCTCGTCGCTCAACGCACGGTGAGAGAGCGAGAGCACCGCGGGCAGGCTCGCGGCCGGATCGGCGTCGTCAAGTACATCGAGCGCGCCGTCGCGCAGGTCGTCGGCGAGTTCGGCCAGCGACAGGTGCGGATCGGTGTGAGCGCGGCCGGCGACGATGCTCAGCGCCAGCGGAAACCCAGCACACCGGCTGACCAGCTCGTCCACCGCCCCAGGCTCGGCCTCGATGCGTGCCGTGCCGAGCCGGGCGGCGAGCAGCGTGCGGGCCTCGGTGTCGGTGAGCGTGTCCACCGACAGGTGATGGGCGCCATGGCCCGTGACAAGACCGGACAGACGGTTGCGGCTGGTGACCACCACGGTGCAGGTGCTGCCGCCCGGCAACAGAGAAGTGACTTGGGCGGTGTCGACGGCGTTGTCGAGCACCAGCAGCATCCGCTTGTCCGCCACCAGACTGCGCAACAGCGCCGTCTGCGCATGCGCGGCGACCGGGATACGGCCGGGCTCGACACCCAACGCGTCGAGGAATCCGCGCACCGCGACCGCCGGGTCCATCGGATCACTGTCCGGACTGAAGCCCCGCAGATCGACGAAAAGTTGGCCGTCGGGGAACCGGTCGGCGTTACGGTGCGCCCAGTGCAGCACCAGCCACGACTTGCCCACCCCGCCGGCACCGGCAATGGCGGATACGACGACCGTGCCCGCCGCACCCGAACCCGAACCCGCCCGCAACACCGCGTCCAATCGGGCCAGCTCATCCTCACGGCCCACGAACGGCCCTGGGTCAGCGGGCAATTGACGCGGTACCGGAACCGCCGATGGCTCCGCCATGCCCGCCGCCGCTGCCAGCAACTCATCGAGTTGGGCCGGCCCCAGTTCCAGTGCCGCAGCCAGCTGACGCACCGACGCGAGCTGCGGATTACGGCGCTTACCGGTCTCCACGCCGCGGATCGTGCTGACCGAAACACCCGAACGCTCCGCCAAGGCCTCCTGCGTCAGCCCTGCTTGCAACCGCAACCGCCGTACCGCCCGCGCGAGATGATCCCCCATAAGAGACTTCCTACCAGGACCACCCACCCCACGTGTTCTGTTCGGCGCGAGCCGAAGGACGACGTGCTCCGGCGGCCGTCGCCTGAGGATCCCTCCGCTGCCGTTCGACTCTCCGTCCATCGACACACGCGGTATCTCTCCCGATCACGCGGAAGGGGAGACCCGTTCGCGCACCCATTCAGGATCGGGGTTGGTGTGCGGCTGACCCGCCACGACGACGGTCGGCACGGTCTCGTTGCCCTCGTTGGCTGCCCTCACCACCGCCGCTCCTGCCGGGTCATGCCAGATGTTGACCCAATGCAACTCGCGGGCGCTACGGCCCAACCGGATGCGCAGTCGCAAGCAGTACGTGCATCCTGCCCGCCAGTAGACGACCGGCCGTCCGTCGACCGCGCTGCGGCGTTGTGCCTCCAGCGCACCGATCGATCTCGGGAAGACCAGAGGCGAGTTCACGCTTGCGAGCAGCACAAATACCAGCAGGAGTGCTGCGGCCTCGCCGGGGCTCCCGCTGAAGACCAGCCCGGTCGCAACGACTGAGCCGCAGAGCACAAGCAGTATCGGCAGGATCCAAGTGCGCGTCATGAGGACGCAGGCTATCGATGAGTCGAGATGCTCCTCGAACCAGGCTGCTCACCTGGGCGTTCGCCGGACACGGCGCCATGTGCGCCCCTTGTGGTTGTCCCGGACCAGCGAGAGCATCCCGGCTCCCCCGCGGGCCAGCCCCTGGCCTCTGTCCGGGCACTGGGACTCATGCCCTGTGACGGCCCGTGAGGCGGCCGTGACACCTGGACCGCGGGTGATCGTGCTGTCTGGGCGGCCGGTTGCTTGGTCGCTTTCTGCTTTCCGTCAACTTCATCTACCTTCAGCCCGGTTGGAAGAACGCGAGCACCTTCTGGCCGGCGTCCGGCGACGCCAGTATTTCCTGGACGAACGCGGACTGCCGACCGGCGGCGCTGGTGCGTTCGAACATCTCGCGTTCGTATTCTCTGACTGCGGCCGGAAAGTCGTCCGGGTGCGCGGCCAGCGCGAGGCCGAGCAGGGCGCCGTCGAGCAGCGCCATGTTGGCGCCCTGCCCCACCGGCGGCATCAGATGCGCGGCATCGCCGAGCAGCGTGACGTCGGGCATCGACGGCCAGGTCAGGCCGACCGGAAGAGTCGTGATCGACCGCGGCAGGACCGTGTCGTCGCAGGCGGCGATCAAAGCGGTGAACCGTGGGTCCCAGCCCGTGAACAGGTCGATCAGCCGCCCCCCGAGCGGCGACCGGGTCGTCGAACGGGATCCCGCTGGTGGCGAACCAACCCTCATCGGTGTGGAAGCTGAGGCCGATACATACGCGGCCGTCGCCGTTTCGCTGCGCCGACAGCGATTGTCCGTCGCCGAGCACCCAGTAGTTGCCGCGCCCCACCATCGCCGCGAGGTCGGGGTGGGTACGGTCGATGTCGGCGATGCTGAGCTCAACGACGTTCTGGCCGGTGTGGGCTGGTCGGGCGTCGGTGAGCAGCGCGCGGACCCGGGAGTTCGCGCCGTCGGCGCCGACCAGCAGGTCATACGCCGCACTGCTGCCGTCGGCGAAGTGCAGCAGGCCATGGTCGGCGGATTCCACCGCGTGCCCCCAGCGCACGGCGTGTTCGGGGAGGGAGTCCAGCAGGAGGTTGCGCAGATCGGCCCGGTCGACCTCGGGTCGCTCGAGGGGGCGTCGTCGGGTGTGTCCTCCTGCAGCAGCAGGGTGCCGTCCGGCTCGAGAAGGCGCAGGTCCTGGCCTTCACGACGGGCAATCGCGTGGAACCGGTCGATCAGACCGGCCTCGCGTAACGCCCGTTGCCCGGTCCCGGAGTGCAGATCGAGCATGCCGCCCTGGCCACGCGCGCGCCGCGCGACGATTCCCGTTCGTACACGACGGCGTCGATGCCGTTCACGTGCAGCACGCGGGCAAGGGCCAGGCCACCCAAGCCGGCTCCGACGATGGTGATGGTGGTCGTGGTGGTGGTCATGCTTGCCTCCGATGCACGGCATTGGCTACTCGCGAGAGATCGACCCGTGGTGCGCGCGGCCCACCATCGGCGGGGCGCCCAACGCCCTCCCCCACTCGCCGATCACCTTGGCCGGGACTTGTGGTCAGCTGGCCCCTCGACCGGGTCGGCCGGCTCGATGAGGCGCGACTACCAGCGCGTGCCGGCCGACGGCGACGACCTGGCAGGCGCCGCGCTGCGCCTCGGTGAGCACGGCGGGACGCGCCTGTGAACGAACTCCTTGCCGACGGCGAGAACGGTGTCGGCGCGTCGTCGCTCACCGCGCTCCCGTCCTCGCCTGTCCCACCGACGGGTTCGGGCCCGGTGATCAGTCGACTCACCGGCGGAGCCGAGGCGCGAGGACCGTGCGCACGACCTTGGCGACGTTGTTCGCGGCGGATCCGTCCTCTTCTCCGGGTTCCGGTTCCAGCACACCCTGGACCTGCAGCAGCAGCTGGTTGGTCGACCGCCAGAGCGGGACGAACATGCCGGCCACCGGCCCGACGCCCTGGATCGGGCCGTTGGACAGCTCGGTGACCTTCTTGGCGATCGTGACCGTTGCCGGGTCCCGCAGGATCAAGTGCACCTCGTCGTCGACCAGCCGGATTTCCATCTTGCGCGCGGCGGCCTCCTCCGGGTTCGCGTCGGAGGTCGTCTCCGGATCCAGTTCGTCGATCTTGGCGGCGACCGCGTCCGGGTCGACCCCGAGTTCGCGCAGCACCTTGGCCGCCATGCTGTTCTCCGCCCGCAGCATCGCCTCCAGCAGGTGATGGCTGCCGACCGGTGCGCCACCGGCCAGCGCGCTGGCGGCGGACACGGTGTCCTCGGTGGCAGCTGTGCCGGCCGGCCAAGGGCCGGCCGTGACGTCCTGCGATCCCTGCGATCCCTGCGAAGACGCCAGCACCGCGGCACGGATCTTGCCGATCGGATTGATCCGCTCGGCAAGTACCTTCGCGCCGACGCCCTCCCCTTCCCTGACAAGGGCGAGCAGGATGTGTTCCGTACCGATGTAGGTGTGGTGCAGTTGCAGCGCCTCGCGTAGGGCGAGATCCAGCGTCTTCTTCGCGCGCGGCGCGAACGGGATATGACCGCTCAGCTGCTGCGTACCGGGCTTGACCACCGCGGCGATATCGACCCGCGCCGCCTCCTTGTCGTAGCCGAGCTGATGCAGAACCTTCGCGGCCATGCTGTCGGGCGCGTCGAGCAGTCCCAGCAGGATGTGCTCCGTGCCGATGTAGTGGTGATTGAGCAGCCTCGCCTCCTCCTGAGCCGTGACGACCACCTTGCGGGCTTCCACTGTGAACCTTTCAAATGGCATGGTTTTATGGTCTCAACCCTGTCAATACACTGCTATTGATAGGGTCACCATGCTGAAGGGAGGGTGTGATGGAGACACCGTCGGACTGGGAGGGCCGGCTCGCGCGCTGGCAGAATGAGCTGGAGCTGTTCGAGCAGCTGGATGAGACACCCTGGGTCACCCTGGCCAAGGCGGAAGCGGAGACCGGCGTTTCCCGCTCCGCCCTGCGGTCCTGGTATCGCAATGGCGAGATCCGGTCGCGGCTGGTGGACGGCCCGAACGGGCCGCAGCGCCTGGTCCAGTTGGACGCGGTGATCGAGCGCGCCGCCGCGTCACCGCGCATTCAGCGCAGGGCGGAACGGGAAGTCAGCCTGGAAGCCCAGGTCACCCTGCTACGGCACCGGGTTGACCAGCTCGAGCTGCGGCTGGCCGCGCTGGAACGGAAGTGACCGGCGCGAGCAGCACCATGTCAGGTGACTGTCCGCAGGTGCATCGCGTACACGCGTACCCGGCCGGTTCGGCGGCGAGACCGGCCGGGCTGCCCGGGACGGGGAGGACAGCGCGGACGCGGTCGGCGACGTTCGGCTGAAGCAGGTTGAAGGCCTGGGCCTAGAGCACAGCGGCGTCGAAGCCCTGCGGAACTCGGCCCCTACCTCCCAGCCGTCGCCTGAGCCTGCCGAGTTCCGTCTATAGGGCGTTTGGGCTCAGCCGCCGCTCTTTCGACGGAACGACCGCTGACTCGCGGCCGGCCCGTGCGCGCCGTGGACCTTCGACGTGTCGGTGCTCGCAGCCACGTCCGCGGCGTCCGCCTGCTTACCCCGCTTGCGGTCCAGGGCCTCCCGGAACTTGCGCTTCAAGTCGTCCTGTCCGTCATCGTCGGGCGAGAGGGCAATGCTCTCGCCGTCAACCGGCTCCGAGCCTTCGGGCAATGGAGACTCTGCGGCCATGGTGACCTCCTGGGACTGGGCAGTGGAAAGCACAGCTTGTCATGGCGAGCACCGCTCGAGGCACCAGCCCTCGTCCTGCACTCGCCAACCGCCGTGACGCGTGGCCGGCGCTGAACGTGCATGAGGATTATGAGCATCATCCAGGCGATCGGGCGACACAGCGCTGCCGTCACTTCTCGGGTTCTGGCTCAGTGCTTGTGGAGTGGTCACCGGTAGTCAGATCTTCGAAGCGAGCCGGTACCGATGTGGATGAGCCTGGAGTCGGGGTGAGGTGAGTTCCAGGGCTCGATTGTCCAGTCCGGCGGCCATGTGGTCGAGCCACCGTTCGTACCAGGCGAGAAAGTCCGAGGCCGAGGAGACGTTCGGGCCCCAGAAGCCGTCGGCGTTGCCGATGAGCATGCGCCCGGTGAGAGGGCCGGTTACGCCGATGAGGACGAGATCGCTGCAACCGCGTTCGGCGACGTGCAGGAAGAGGTGACCGTCGCGTGTGGGGCGGTAGGCCCGGCTGAATCCTCTTGAACCGGTGTCGGCACCACCGGGGTTCATCGTGAACAAGGTGCAACTCTCCAGCGGGATCAGCCCGTAGTACGGGGACGCACCGCTGCCGCCCAGGTTCGTGAGGAAGTCTCGATAGGGCTGTGGGAGTTCCACGTCATGCTCGGCTTCAAAGGCGTCTGCCCGAGCTTCGGGCAGGCGGGGGCCGAGACGAAATGCGTGCCGCTCTTCGCCGAAGGAATGGCTCCGACTGGGTGCGTAGGGGATGTATGCCAGCTTGCGTCGCAGCCGCGGGATACGGGAGTCCATGCGAACTCTTCTCTCGTGTCGCCCGTAATCTATCGCGCAGCGCGAGAGATCAACCTGCGAGCAGGACTCGCTTCCGCAGTAGCTGGAAGCCGCCGGCCCTGCCGAACATCTGGCGCTTGGGCATCTTGATCCGGTTGACGTGACCTTCGACGACTCCAGAGATCCAGGACAGCGGGGCAGGTCGTCCCGTCTGACGGTATCGAGCCAGTCCGGCAGACGCTCGCCCTGGCTGCCGGTAAGCATGGCCAAACGCGAACACGCTGGTAACTACCCTTTTAGCCAGGCGGTTTGTGCCCTCGCTCGCCGCCCAGGCCGCCTCCGCGTCGACAATTGCCGAGCCATCACAGACGTAGCCATGTCGAGAACACTGCGCCAGCTCCGTCCCAGGGGCATGAGCGGCCACGACGGGCCGCGTGACGCGGGAGAAACGATGACCTACCGGATGGATCACGCCGGCGTTGTGGTCGAGGATCCAGCGGCCGCTGTCGCGTTCTTCTCGAACCGGGCCCGGAGCTGGAGGGCGAAGCAACGGTCGAGGGTGAAGGGGTGGACCAGCTCGTCGGGCTGGACGACGTCCGCGCGGACATCGCCGTCGTACGGACCCCGGACGGCGACGGCCGGGTCGACCTGTCGACGTTCCACACGCCGGTGGCCACCAGCCTCGCGCCGAGGACTCCGACGAACACCCCGGGCATCCTTCACTACCAGGCTTCCGTTCCAGAAAGGACCTTCGTCATGGCTGTCGCCGATGACCTTGACCACGCCACCGACTCGCAATGGGACTGGGTCGCTGAGCAGACTCGTGCGTATCTGGCCTCGGGTGGCACCGAGGGACACGAGTCGAACGGCGTCTATACGCTCGTGCTCGCCACGACCGGACGCAGAACCGGCATTCCGCGTCGCACGTGCCTGATCTACGGCACCGCAGGCGAGAACTTCGTCGTCGTCGCCTCCAAGGGTGGAGCCGACGACGATCCCGCGTGGTTCAAGAACCTCCAGACGAACCCGAGCGTCGGGGTGCAGGTCGGCGCCCGTTGCTTCACCGCTCGCGCCCGGGTCGCGACCCCTGCCGAACGTGAGCCCCTCTGGCTCCAGATGGCGCGCATCTTCCCCCTCTACGACGAGTACGCGCAGAAGACCGACCGCGAAATCCCGATCGTCCTGCTCACTCCGCAGGACTGACCGAGCAGTAGTCGGGCGCGTTTGCGACGACACCGCGCGAGGTGAGGTTGCCGACTGAGCCGTTGTCCGTGATCGCCACGACGGCGATGAGCGCGATCGCCAGCACGACGACGAGTGCCAGTTCGAGCCCCACCGCGCCCGTGTTGATCATGCTGACGAGGCGGGTGGAGGCCACGGCCGGCACGGTCTGGATGAGCAGCACCGCGAGGGTGATCAGACGCGCCGTGCCCTCGTCCGGCTCGAGACCGGCGAGCGGCATGAACGCCTGGCTCGCCAGTGCGTTGTCGACGGCCACTACACCGATCGCCAGGTAGCAGAAGGTCAGCCACCCGAACCACCAGCCGATCTTCGGGTTGGCCAGCCGCGAGGCCCACTGACAGGAGGACCCGCTGAGCGGAAGTTAGGCGAAATGCGGAAGGGGCCCAGCAGTGCCGGGCCCCTTACCTTTGTAGCGGGGACAGGATTTGAACCTGCGACCTCTGGGTTATGAGCCCAGCGAGCTACCGAGCTGCTCCACCCCGCGTCGGTGATGCCACCCTACACGTGATCCACGGGGTGCTGCGTCGTACGGCCGTCTCAGCCCAGCCCCGGACGGGTCCTCGACCTGCGGCTCCTTCTGCCCCTGGGTCACGTCGAAGGTGACCGGCCCTCCCCCCACCGGCTCCCGGTAGCCGTTGCCGGAGACGTTGGAGTAGTGGAGCAGGGGGCGAAAAACGTCCGGTCCGCCGCCGTCCTGGGCGATGAACCCGAGCGCCATTGCCGCCGAGAGCTACCCCCTGCCGCCGCGCGGGTGGCGATGCCCGTGGGGAGCGGGGGCCTGCCCGCTTCCCACGGGCGGTTCCAGGGCCGGCCGTTTGTTCTCAGCCCGCGTGGACGTCGTCTTCGGTGCGGGAGGCGCCCTCGGTCGCCGCCATGTCCTGCGTGCCGATGACGCGGAGCAGCTCAAGCCGAGCGGCGCCCTCGGTACCGGGCGGGGCCGTGAACCACAGGAGGCGCTGGCGGCCGTCCTCGCTGAACAGACTGTGGCAGTCCAACTCGACGACGCCCAGCGTGGCGTGCACGATGCGCTTGTGATCGGTGCGGCGCAGGCCGACGTCGTGGGTGTCCCACAGGGCAGCGAACTCCGCGCTCCGCCGCCGCAGGGCGGCCGTCATCCCCGCGACTTCGGTGTCGCGGCTCCGGCGGGCGGCGACTGCCTGCAGGTCGGCGACGAAGACCCGTGAGTGGTGCGGATGGTCCTCGGGCGGGTAGATCGCGCGGGCAGCCGGATCGGTGAACCAGCGGTACGCGAAACCGGTCGCGGGGCCACGGGGTTCCGGAGCCCGGCCGAGCAGCGCCACGGCCAGCTCGTTCTGGACGAGGGTCTCGTGCAGGTCGGTGATGACCTGGGCCGGGGTCGTCGTCAGCCGGTCCAGCAACCCGAGCAGGGCGGGCTGGACGTGCCGCGTGCTCGCGCCGTGCGCCGACGCGGGGAGCGGCCGGTCGGCGAGATGGAACAGGTGATCACGCTGATCGCCGTCCAGCCGCAGCGCCCTGGCGAGGGCGGCCAGTGTCTGGGACGAGGGCTGGGCGCCGCGTCCGCGCTCCAGCTCGGTGTAGTAGTCGGCCGACAGGCCCGCCAGTTGCGCAACCTCCTCCCGTCGCAGGCCGGGCACCCTGCGCCGGGGTCCGGTGGGCAGGCCGACGTCGGCCGGCCGGATCCGGTCACGCCGGGACCTGAGGAACGCCGCAAGCTCGGGAAGGTTCACCCGCTCATCGTCACCTGTCCGACGGCGTCCGAGCCAGGGGCTGGTGACCCCTGGGTGGGCTCAGCCCTGGCCAGAGCTGGTGACTCGGGCAGATGGTTGCCCCATCAGGGTCCGCCTCCTGCTCGTGGTGAGCAGCTCCGGTGCCCCCCTACAGAAGAGAGAGCACCATGCCATTCGCGAACTTCAAGGTCCCCGCCGGCACCCTCACCGCAGAACAGAAGGAGCAGATCATCACGCGCACCACCGACCTGTACGCCGAGATCTTCGGCGACCGCGCCCGAGCCACCACCCTCGTACTGGTCGAAGAGGTCGCCGACGCCGGTTGGGGCATCGGCGGCGGGGTCCTGACGCTTGCCAAGATCCGGCAGACACCGCAGGAGTGACGGGGCAGCCACCGCAGGCGTGACGGCCTGGCCGGTCGCAGGTTCCGCGCTGTCGCCTGCGGCCTGTCCACCGACAAGACCAATCACGTTCTACGGCTGGACAGTTAGGTCACGCTGGTACCAAGTGCCAGGCTTACCCCCGAGGTCGGCCGGGCCAGCCGGGGCGAACCCAGCCTTGGTCAGCACCTTCTGGGACGCGACGTTCTCGCGGGAGGTCCCCGCCCGCAGTGTGCGCAGCCCGTGCCGCGCCGCCGCCAGCCGGCACAGCTCCCGGACGGTCGTCGTCGCCACGCCGCGGCCCGCGACGTGCTGCGCAACCCGGTAGCCGAGCTCGGCAGTGCCGTCCTTCAAGTCGTAGAGGTTGAACCGGCCCAGAATCGAGCCGTCCTCGCCGACGAGCACGTAGAAGGCACAGATGCCCGCCTCCTGCTCAGCCAGCAAGGCGCTGTACCGGTCGGTGAACCGGTCGTAGTACTCGTCGCCGCGGTCGGAGACCGAGGCAGCGAAGTAGGCGCGGTTCGCCAGCTCGAAGGCCAGGACCGCCGGGGCATGGCCGGCATGCAGCTGTTTCAACTCGGGCACCGCCCGACCCTACCCAGAAGGTGCGCTGAAGCCATCCGAGTTTCCGCCGGCGCAGACAGCCCCAAGGTCACGGCACATGGCGATCTACGACTGGAGTACCAGGTCTCACATATATGCCTGGATATCGAGCTGCACGTTCTCGAAGTTCCCCTCAGCCAGGTCCCGGAGGTGGATCAACCAGGACGCGGCGCAGCTGAGCGGGGTATCCACGAACTCGTAGTCCGCGTGTGCCAGCAAGATGAATGCTTCGTCATCGGTGACGGGCCAGGGGGCCGGATCGTGATGTATCACGCTTGGGTAACCGCCCAGCGTGAGTTCGCCGTTCATGGTCTCGTCCAAGTAATCCAGCCGGTACGGGTGGATGAGACGCACGGTTTCCTGGTCGGCGATGTCGTTGTTGGTATCCGGCGTGAACCAGTCGAGCCGACCTCGGAGGGGGTACGACTCGAACGTGTAGGACGCGTCCTCTGCGGAAGGGACCCGCTCCGTCGTTGCCGTTCCGGCCGGGACGTACACCACCCGGCCTGCTTTCGTAGGCCCCGGGACGTAGCTCGGCTCGCTGTTGTTGGCGAAGAACAGGAGATGCCCGTCCTCCGGCAGCGGGATGTCCAGGTCGCCGACCGGAACGGCGGCACAGTCGACCGACGCGATGAAAGCCGGAAAGCCGGACCATTCGACGTCCGGGGGAAGTTGCGGATGGCCTCCGTACCGTCCGACGACAGGAGCCTCGGAGTCGTCCATCGACCGCAGCTCAAAGCGCGGACGGGCAAGCCGGAGCGCCCTGTCGAGCAGGGGCTCGGGCACGTCTCGCTTGCGAGCCGCCGCACGGTATTCGTCAACTGCGTTCATGGCCCGACAGTCTGCCTCAGCGGTCTGACACTCCCCCGCCTGTCTCTTCGGACTCTCTGGAGCGAAGGACAGACCATCGATACGTCGAACGGTGCGTCGCTCATCGACCGGGTGCGCCGGACCGTTCTTCTCCTGCGAACCGGCCGGAACAGTCCCCGACATCGTCTGCCTGTCCAAGTCCATCTGCGGGTACGGGATGCCCATGGCCCTCACGCTGATGCGTCCCGAGTACGACGTATGGCAGCCCGCCGAGCACAACGACACCTTCCGTGACTACAACCGACGTTCCGACGTTTGTCACCGCCGGCCGGGCGCTGGAGCTGCTCTGGTCCATACCCGGGCGGTCCGCTGCTGGAGACGGCCGGAACTCGCGACGAGGTGGCCGAGGTCCTGCCGCCGCTGACCGTGACGGACGAACAGCTGGAACCGGGCCTCGGCACAGTCGACGATTCCGTCGTCTCGCAGTCGGCAGGCGGGCCTTCGCGGCCTGACCGGACCCGGGCAACCACCTCTTGGATGAAGACCCTCGCGCGGTGAACCGGCCAGGGGGCCGGTGATGAACCGGCCGCGGGGCCAACGAAAGGGAGAACGGATGTCGGTCGACCTCGTCGGTTTCCTCGGCGTAGTGCTGGTGGCGTATGTGGTGCCCGGCCCGGACTTCCTCGTGGTCGTGAGGTCGGCCGCCGAGCATCCCGCCAAGGGGCGGGCCGCGGCGCTGGGCGCCCAGTCCGGACTGGGCGTGCACATGGTCGCCGCCGCGGTCGGACTTGCGCTGATCGCCGCCCGCTCACCGGCGGTCTTCGACACCATCAAGCTGCTGGGCGCGGCCTACCTCGTCTACCTGGGAGTCCGGGCCGTGCTGGCCGCACGACGGGCCGCCCGTGAGCGGGCGGCCGGGCGAGAGGCGGCCGGCGGCCCGGCGGACGGCGGCCCGGCGGACGGCGCCGACCCGCGAACTCCGGCGGCGGACGGCCCGGCCCACGGCCGGTGGCGGTCCGGCTTCACCCAGGGCTTCCTCACCAATGTGCTGAACCCCAAGGCGGCGCTGTTCTTCCTCAGCATCCTGCCGCAGTTCGTCGACGGCGGCGGCTCGACATCGCGGCAGATCTTCTTCCTCGGCACCCTGGACATCGTCATCGGCGTCGCCTACTGGTTCGCCCTGGTAGCCGTCGCCGCGCGGCTACGGGCGTTCCTCGCCCGCCCGAAGGTCCGCCACCGCTGGGAGCTGACGACCGGCTGGTTGTTCATCGCCATCGGCATCGGCGTCGCCGTGGCAGCCTGACGCACTGCCCGGGGTACCGGTCAAGGATCTCAGCAGGCCGGGGAGGGCCAGGCCAGGCATGTCGTGTCGACGCGGCATGCGGACGGGGCAGGTTCAGGTGGCGGAGCCGCGGGCCGGGGTCTGGCCGACGACGTAGATCCGGTTGCGCAGTTCCCTCTCCGCCCAGTCCAGTTCGGCTCGTAGGTCGAGCCAGACCTGGTCCTTGCGCTTGCCGGGCTGGTCGAGTCCGACGGCGACCCAGGAGAACGCGCCCTGGAGGATCTCCCGTCTGCGTCCGGGGCTGGTCACGGAGAGCGCGAAGGGCAGGGCGATGCCGGCCCGGGTGACGATCATGTTGCTCTCGTCGTCCGGTTGGGAGCGGCCTCCGGTGAGGTAGCGAGGAACGTCTAGGACCTTGATCCACTCCACGACCGCTCCGGGGACCTGTTCGTCCAGGATGCCCGCGATGGAGTCGCGCACGGCAACGGCGGGCTGTCCACCGAGCCAGTCCAGCCAGTGCTCGGAGTCCGTGAGCTTGGCGAAGTCGTCCTTGGGCGGGCCGTAGTTCGGATTCTCCACGAACTCGCCGGTCAGCTTGCCGTCCTCGCCGACCCGCCAGACGCCCTGGACGGCTTCCGCCGGGACGTAGCCGTCAGGGTCACCGATGAGGTCGGGGTCGATCACCGCAACCGAGCCGCCCGGGTTCGCGGCCGCCTCCGCGACCAGCTCGGGCGGAGGCGACTGCAGGATGCGACGCCGCTCGGCTGATATGTCTCCCACGTGAGCACCCCTTCGACTGGTTCGTACGCGGAAGGCGGCACCGCCCCGCCTGAGGCATGTTTCCATGAGCACCGCTGCCCGAAGCCTCCGGGGCAGGATCGAAGCAGGCCCGCACCGCCGGGGCTTGGGCGCCGCATGGAGCCCGCCGGGCAGCCGGTGCCGCCTTGCGGGCGTGGCCTGCTTGACCTGCCTGGCCGCCGCCTGCAAAGTCGGGATGCGGCACCGCGGCAACGCCGCCTCACTGCGCCGATCGGTCCGCCCGTCCCCAGGTGGCAGGCGGCCCCGACACCCAGGAGCGGCTGATCCGATGGTTCTCGACCTGGTGGTGATCGGTACGGCCATCAGCCTGGGGCCTTTGCACAACAGCGCCTTCATCCTGCTGCTCTCGTCACGGCGTGGCGTTCGCCAGGGTCTGGCGTTCCTGTTGTCGTGGCTGGCCAACCTGATTGCGGTGATCGCCTGTGTGGTGCTGCTGACCGGCGGTCAGCCCCCGGCCCATCACAGCGCGCCCTCGACTGCCGCGGTCGATGTGAAGCTCGCGATCGGCCTGGCACTGGTGCTGTACAGCGCATACCGGCACCGCCGACCGCCCCGCCCGCACGGCCCGCCACGCTGGACCGCCCGGATCGACAACGCCTCCCCGGTCACGGCAGCCGGCCTGGCATGGCTGTTGCAGCCCTGGGCAATGGTCGGCGCCGGCGCAGCGACCGCCGTCGACGCGAACCTCTCCACCCTTACCGACTGGCTGGCGCTGACCGGCTACTGTCTGCTGGCCACGCTCAGCCTTGTCGTCATGGAGTTGTACGTGGTCTGGGCGCCCGCGGTCGCGAACGCCCGGTTGAACGCCCTGCGGACCTGGCTGGAGCAGCACCAGGAACAGCTGATCGTCGGGCTCTCGCTGCTCCTCGGCCTGTGGCTGACGGCCCGGAGCATCGCCGAGCTCGTCGCCTGACACGACCTCCGTACGTGTCCGGGTCGGCTCCGGCCGCCGGTGGGTCAGATCTGGTTCTCGCCGCCGTCGACGTACAGGTTGGCTCCGAGGATGAAGCTGCTCTGCTCGGACGCGAGGAAGGCCACCACGGCGGCGACCTCGTCCGGGCGTCCGATCCGGCCCAGTGGGACACCTGCGGCGAACTGTGACTTGGTGAGGGTCATGTCTCCCGCGGCCACGGCGTCGAGTCCCGGAGTGTCGATGGTGCCGGGGGAGATCGCGTTGACCGGATACCGCGGTCCTTGAGCTCGTTGGCCCAGGTCCGGGCGAAGGACCGGATCGCCGCCTTCGAGGCCGCGTACGCGCCGAACGCCGCGACACCGTCATCGGCGCGCACCGGGAGTTCAGGATCACCGACGCGCCCTCGTTGAGCAGCGGCAGCGCCTTCTGAACAGTGAACAACGTGCCCCGGACGTTGACGACGAGAGTCTCCTCGAAGTGCTCCTCGGTGACCTGTTGCAGCGTCGCGAACACCGTGGCGAACGGCATCGCCGTCCAAGCCGCCGGCGGCACCACCCGCGACCGACTCCAGCAGGTGGCCGACATGGCCCTGCAGAGCTGGCCATGTCGGCCACCTGCCTGACGGCTCCGACGACCGAGGGCTCCGTCGCAGGAGCTGCGGAGCGGGAGTGGGGGCTACGGGGAAAGTGCTGGTCACAGCCGTTCGTTGGGGACTACGACCAGCACGGTTCGGAGCGGCACAGCAGCCCCGGACACAGCAGCCTCGCAGACATCAGCCGCGAGGATCTGGGCGTGCTCCCAGCACTGCGGTGGGCCGAAGCACGAGTAGGGCGTATCACTGCTCATCGAGGGCTGACTGCCGGGCAAGGAACTCCTCGAACGCCGCCTTCTGCTTCGGATCCATGAAACCTTGGCGGACAGTGCGGGCCTGCTCCTGGAGCCAGTGCGCCTCGCCGGGGTCCAGCAGCTCGGCGACCACCACGCCTCCGCGAGCGACCGCCGTGCGTCCCCCTACGCGACGGCGAAGGAGCGTGAACGCGCCGAACTCCCTCGGGTGGGCCAGTTCCGGCTCCTCCGCCTCAGCCCGGTTCCCGTTCCCGGCGTCACTCGACGGGTAGGTGGTCGGGGCCCAATGCTCCCAGAGCGCCAGCGTGGCCGCGGGCACCAGCACAGCGCACTCCGCCGCTTCGATTCCCTCCCACATGAACGTGACATTGACGGGCTCACCGACCGCCTCGGCCAGCCCGAGCACCCTCTCCATCTCGTCGTTGACCGGGTAACCCGCCACCACATCGATCTGAATGCCCATGGCGCCAGAGGCTACTGGCCGCCTCTGACATGCCGAAGACCTGGACGGCCGGCCGGCACACCACCGACGGGCCGGGCCTCTGTCGGGCACCCGGCAAGGGCCAGCACCGCGACCGATGGCATGCCGGGGCACCGCGAACCGGGCTGCGGACGCTGTCATCGGCGGGCTGTGGTCAGACGCTCTCCCGGTAGTTCATGGATACCTCCGAGGAAACCCCTGTCTTCAGGCCGGGGAGGAATCGGACTCCTGCGGCGCGGGGCAGGGAGCTGGGGTTCGCTGCCAGGGCGGATCGCAGTGCTCTGGCCCGCAGGTTTGAGCGTGACCAGCAATGGCACTAGTTTGTGAGGGTGGCCACGAAGCAGGTGAAGCGGGCGTTCAAGTACCGCTTCTGTCCGACGGATGCGCAGGCGGCTGAGCTGTCGCGCACCTTCGGGTGCGTGCGGAAGGTCTACAATCTGGCGCTCGACGCCCGTACGCGGGCGTGGGCGCGGCAGGAGCGGATCAACTACAACCAGACCTCCGCGATGCTCACCGCGTGGAAGAAGACCGAGGAACTGGCCTACCTGGGCGAGGTGTCCAGCGTTCCGCTCCAGCAGGCTTTGCGGCACCTTCAGGTGGCGTTCACGAACTTCTTCGGCAAGCAGGCGCAGTACCCACGCTTCAAGTCGAAGAAGAAGTCCCGCCGGAGCGCGGAGTACACCACCAGCGGTTTCCGCTTCCGTGAGGGCAGGCTGACCCTCGCCAAGATGGCGGAGCCGCTGCGCATCGTGTGGTCGCGGCCGCTTCCCGAGGGCGCCACGCCGTCCACAGTGACCGTGTCCCAGGACGCGGCGGGACGCTGGTTTGTGTCGCTGCTCTGCGACGACACCATCCTCCCGGCCCCGGCCACCATGAACGCGGTCGGTGTCGACGCGGGGATCACGTCCCTGCTGACGCTCTCCACCGGAGAGAAGATCACCAACCCCCGGCATGAGCGCAAGGACCGCACCCGGCTGGCCAGGGCCCAGCGGGAACTGTCCCGCAAGGCCAGGGGTGACGGGGCCAACCGGGCCAAGGCGCGCCTGAAGGTTGCCCGCGTACATGCCCGGATCGCCGACCGGCGCCGGGACTTCCTGCACAAGCTGACCACTCGGCTCGTCCGTGAGAACCAAACGGTCGTGATCGAGGACCTCACCGTCCGCAACATGGTGAGAAACCACCGGCTCGCGCGTGCGGTCTCCGACGCCTCGTGGAGAGAGCTGCGGACGATGCTGGAGTACAAGAGCGCCTGGTACGGGCGGGAACTCGTGGTCGTCGACCGCTTCTTCCCCAGCTCGAAACTGTGCGGTGCCTGCGGCACGATCCGGGCGAAGCTGCCGCTGAACGTCCGTACCTGGACGTGCGCGTGCGGTGCGGTCCATGACCGGGACGTGAACGCGGCGAACAATCTTCTGGCCGCCGGGCTGGCGGTGTCTGTCTGGGGAGCTGGTGTAAGACCTCAACGGGAGTCCTCCCGGACGGGGCAGTCGGCGATGAAGCAGAAACCCCCACGGCGCGAGCCGTAGGAATCCCCCTCCTTCAGGAGGGGGAGGAAGTCAAGAACCAGTGGGTGTCGAAGTAGCGAGCCATCGTGAACGGGTGGTGCGGGTCGAGGAGGATGCGGCAGACGAACTCCGCGGCCGAGCAGTCGAAGGGAACGACCTCGCCGTCGAAGGTCTGGACCGCCACGTGCCAGCCGTCGGGGTCGCCGTCGTCCGTCCGCCAGCAGTACAGGTCCTCGTGCTCGGTGCCCGCCCAGACGAGCAGGCCGTCCTCCCTGAGGTCGGTCCACGGCTCCTGGTTCAGCGCGAGGTATGCGTCGAAGGCGCCCTCCCCGAACGTCTCCACCATGCGTTTGTAGTCGCCGGGAAGACGCGTGCCCAGGCGCGCTTCGATCTGTGCCCAGTCGACGTCCGGCCGCCGAGGGGACAGGGTCCAGCCGGTGATGGCGACGAGCCGCTCGACCCAGTCCTCGTCCCCGCCGCCGGGCATCCCCACGAGTGCCTCCGTCCGCGGCGCCTGCGTCCGCCGCGGGGCGGTCGCCAGCACCGGCCGGACGACGCCTTCCGCGTCCCGCGCGGTCCCGGCGCCGATCCACTGATCCCCGTACGCCCAGGCCCGTATCGTCACGCCTCGGCCTTCGAGGAGGTCGAGGAGGGCCGCGCCGCAGGAATCGTCCACGGTCGGGTCCGTGAAGCCGTCCAGGACGAGGGTGCGTGGAGCCCCGTGACGGTCGGCCAGCGACTCGACGAGCGTATGCGGGTCGCTGTCCGGAGGCAGGTACAAGGATCCGCTTGGGGCGGTGAGCCGGGCCAGCAGGTCGTTGAGCATCGATTGGGTGAGCACCATGACGGACAGTGAAGCGCGCGGCACTGACAAGGGGCGCACCGGGCCCGGCCCACCGCCTCCCCGGCCCGCTCCGGCTTCCCGCCGGCCCCACTCGCGGCCGACCCCGCCCGCCGCCGACCCGCAGTGGTGACGGCCCGGTCCCACCCGGTCCCACCGATTCAGGAAGGCCGGCGGATTTCGTTGCCGGGCGACGTGCGGGCGAACCAGGCCCGGGTCTCGTCCGCGGTCAGGACGCGGGTCAGTTCGGCCGTGCCGGGAAGGTGCGGGAAGAACCGGTCGGCGTTCCAACTGCGCTGGTATGTCGGATCGTCGAGCACCAGCAGACGGCGTCCCTCCACCACGGGGATGTCGTCGGGCAGCCCCTCGTTCCATATCCGCTCGCCGTCCGGGGCGAGAAGTTCGAAGGCGCCGGTCGCGGTGGTCCGGGTGCGCCCCTGGGCGGGCTCGGGGTCCGTGGCCAGGCGGACGCTCTCCGCCGAAGGCGCGGTGCCGGGCACATGGCCACCGCCGACGAGGACGTGGGCAAGCAGTGTGTGCAACTGGAAGTTGTCCCCGATGCCGCCGATGCGTACCTCGAACCCGGTCCCAGTGGGCCTGTGCAGCACCACAAGGGGCTCGTCGTCCAGAACCGCCAGCGCGTAGGCCAGGCACTTGAGGTCGTGCCGCTCCAGGGCCGCCAGGTCGCGGCAGGCGGGGAGGATCGCGGAGGCGTGCCCGCGGCGCACGTCGGCGCTGCGGCACAGCACGGCCAGCGCGGGCGGCTGCCACTCCTCGACCGAGCACCAGGCCAGCGCCAGCCGCGTGGCCTCGTACACGTCGCCGCCGAGGCGGGCCGGCAACGCGTCATCGATGATCTCCTCGTCCGGCTCCGGCAGTTCGTCCTCGGCCGCGCCGGTGGCGGTCCAGCGGCGGGCGAACTCCAGGGCGTCGAGCAGGTCCTGCCGGACACCGCCGAGGATCGGCTCGGCGCAGGCCACCGGATCGGCCCCGCGCTCGACGCAGAACCCGGCCGCCATCGCCAGCATCGGCCGCGGGCCGGTGGGCGGGAAGGCAGGGAGCAGCGCAGCCAACCGGGGTCCTGCCAGGCGGCGTTCGGCGTCCGACGCCGACTGCACACGGTTCATCACGGCGGTGAAGGCGGACCCGGTGCGGTCGCCGTCGCGAGCGGCCACCGCCCCCTCCAGCTCGGTCACGATGGCGGCGAAGCCCCTAGCCTCCCGCCTTCTCTTGAAGATCACCAGCACACCTTAGGCCCGAGGTCGGTACGCCGTCACCGGACCAGGGCCTCCTGAACACCCGCCCGTGGAACTGGGGACGGCCCCTCGGCCCAGCCGCACAGCCACGCGTCCCGTGCGCGCAGGACCCCGCCGACGGTCAGTGGTCCTGGGCGAACTCGGGCGGCTTGTCAGGAGACCGGCGTCGGGGTGTCTGGCGGGGTGACGTCGGCGCGGCGCTCCTGGAAGCTCTGGTCGGCGACGGGCGTCGGTCTGGCCGTGGACCGGAACTCCGGCAGGGTGGCGGAACCACGGCGGTGGCGGCCGCAGCGCGGACGACCGTCGAGCTGCCCGCCGAGGGTTTCCGTGGTCGTCAACCCCGACGATCGTCAGGGGCCGCTGTTGCCGTTCGGCTCGGGTTCCCGGCTGACCCCGCTTCTACGTTCAGGCCTCATGGAACAGGAACCACGAGAGAAGATCAGAGCCGGTCGGCTGCTCGGTGCCACGGGCGCCCTGGGTGTGGGGGCCGGAGCGGTCGTCTGGCTCTCCCCGGGTGGGCTGGGCGAAGCCGATGCCGTCCAGGTCACCGGAGGAACGTCCGCGTCCGTGTACCGGTCGGTGACCCGGACGGTGGCAGGTGCGCCGTCGTGGCTGGGCTCGCTCCTGGAAGCGGCCACCGCCGGCACCCTGGTGGTTCTCGCCTTGATGCTGGCCTGGACGTGGTGGACAGCAGTCCGACGCAAAGACCTGCGAGGGGTCGTCGAGTCCGTGCTGACCGGTCTAGGCACCGTCGCGGCCTACGCGGTGAGCGAAGCGGTGAAGCTGGTCGTGGACGAGGAGCGACCCTGCCGCGCGGTGCGCACGGGGGCCGACCTCGTCGCGGAGTGCCCCGGCGCGGGAGACTGGTCCTTCCCGAGCAACCACGCCACCCTCGCCGCCGGGATGGCCGTCGGCCTGGCCGTGCTGCGGCCGCGTCTTGCCGCAGCTACGCTGCCGCTGGCCGGGGCCGCCGCGCTGCTGCGCGTGTCGACGGGCGTCCACTACCCGCACGACGTGCTCGCCGGCGCGATCCTCGGCGCCACGGTGGTGGTGGCCGTACTGCTCACGTTCTCGCCGCCGGCTCAGTGGGCGGCATCACGGCTGGGAGGGCGGAGGAACGATCCCGGCCTCGTGGGCGACGACCGCGGCAGCGGCCCGGTTGTCCACGCCCAGCCTCGCCAGGATGGAACTCACATGGGCCTTCACCGTCCCCTCCACCACATGCAACCGCCGGGCGATCTGCCCGTTGGACAGCCCCCTGCCGAGGAAGGCCAGTACCTCCCGTTCCCGGGTGGTCAGGGAGTCGACTCGGGCGCGGGCGGCTGAGCGCCGACCGGCCAGAGCGCCCGCGCCCGTAGCGGCAAGATGCGCGACGACCCGGGCCGCGACCTTCGGTGACAGGTAGGCGGCGCCGTCGGCCACCGCCCGGACGCCGGTGACCAGTTCCTCGGGTTCGCCCGACTTGATCAGGAAGCCGGCCGCGCCACCACCGAGTGCCCGCAGGATGTAGTCGTCCTCGCCGAACGTCGTCAGCATGACGACGCCCGTGCCGGGCGCGGTGCCGTGGATCTCCGCTGCCGCGTCGATACCGTTCATCCCCGGCATACGGATGTCCAGCACAGCCACCGCAGGGCGGTGACGCCGGACCAGTTCCACGGCCTCGCGCCCGTCACCGGCCTCGGCGACGACCTCGATGCCCGGATCCGAGGCGAGAACGGCGCGTACTCCCGCCCGGATCATCGGCTCGTCGTCGGCGATCAGCACCCGGATCATCGGACCCTCACGGGGTGAGCATGTCCCGGGACACCGGCCTTCACGGGGTGAGCGTGTCCCGGGACACCAGGGTGCCGTCCCGGAAGCAGAGCCGGTACGCGTCGCCGGACCGGTCGTCGAACCGGTCGGCCGTTATCGCGTAGTACTCGCACGTTGTGCCGTCTCCTGTCGGCTCGGGCGTCAGCGGTCGGTGGTTCGTCTGCCGGTCCGGCAGGAATCGCTCCACCTCAGAACGATCTTGCCCCACTCGCAGGCGGGTGTAGTCACCAGGTTCCAGCACCGATCGAGACGCCGACAGCATCTCCCACCCCATGAGCGCTCCGCTCAGCGCCGCCCCCGTCACCAGGGGCACCATGACCGCGGCCACCAGGGCCCGGCCGACGCGGCGCCGAGCACGGCGGTGTTCCTGCGGCACCTCGTTGCCGGCCGGGGCGACCGCGGGCGCGAGGAGCCGTGACGGCGGTGCCGGGGGCGCGTGCGGGATCCGTGCGGCGACCGCAAAGCCCCCGTCGCGCGGACCGTGGTCGAAAGAACCGCCGGCCAGCCGCACCCGTTCCTCGAGACCGATGAGGCCATGCCCCCCGCTCCGGGGCCGGGGCTGCAGGTTGACCTCGGACGGTGGCGGGCCGTTCGCCACGAGGACTTCCGACTCCGTTGCCACATGCCTCACTTGGACGGTCGCCGTCGCTCCGGGCGCGTGCTTGGCAATGTTGGTCAGCGCTTCCTGTACGACCCGATGCACCGCCCGCTCGACCACCGGTGGCAGGTCGTCCGCCTTGCCTTCGGCGCGGAACTCCACGGCGAGTCCGGCCGCGGAGGCCTCCGCGATCAGGCCCGCGAGACTGGCGCCGTCAGGGTCCGTCGGCGCCTCACCGAGCTCCTCACGCAGGACACCGATCACCTCGCCGAGACGCTCCACCGCGGCCGCCGCCTTGGCCCTGATGTCACCTGCGGCCCTTCGATGAGGTTCTGCGAGGTCCGGTGCGAGCTTCAGGGCACCGGCCGACAGGGCGATCAGGCTGAGGTCATGGCCCAGTACGTCATGCATGTCCTGGGCGATACGCGCCCGCTCGCGAAGCCTGGCCTGCTCCGCGATCAGCTGCTGCTCGCGTTGCAGTTGCCCGGCGCGCTCCCAACCGGCCCGTACGAGCTGCTGGTAGTGGCACCAGAACCGGCCCGCGAACCAGGGCAGCATCGTGGCGACCACCACAACTGCCACAAACCGGCCGGCCAACGGCAGCCAGGCAGGCACCACGGACAAGGCCACCACACCGGCCGAGAGAAGCCCGACCAGAGCGAGCACGGTCGGCGCCATCCGTCCGGGCCGCCGTCCGGCCAGGAACGCGGCGACGACAGTCGGGACAACCCACCAGAGGTTCACCATGCTCAGGCCGGCGGCCGTCAGCGCGCCCGCTGCCAGAAGACCTCCTGGACAAGAAGTCTGCCGGCGATCAGGTGTCTGCCGGCGATCAGCCGTTCCGGCCGCAGTCGCAGTCGGAGCCGGATCCGGAGTCCCATTGTCGATCACCATGCTGTCCACGGAAAGGACGGTACGGACATCAGGAGCCGTCCGACACTGCCGAAAGTCCAATCTGCGTCGGTGACCGGCGCCCGGAAGACCGTGATGCAGACGGCCCTCGGTCATCCCGTCGGCTCAGGCACGGAGTAGTGGAGCGGAGCCGAGCCCGGGCCGCTCTACCTGCCCTTGATCCGGGTTTCCTCCGGGTGGCTGCGTGGGGCCGGTGTCGCGGTCCGGGGTTCCTGCGCGTCCGAGCTTGGTTCCTCGCCGGCGGCCGGTCGCAGGCATTCGATGAGGTAGTCGCCGGTGTCAGGGGCGAGGGTCACGCCATGGGTCTCGCTGCGGAACCCGGGAAAGCGGCGGTCGAAGGATTCCAGGGCGGAGAGGTAACGCAGCAGCGGGCTATCAGCGCCTGATCCGCGGCGGCACCCACCGCCTACGGTTGACGGAGGCGCCGGGCCAGGTGGCCGCCGCCATGGTCACCGTCACTCCGCCCGGCATTCCCGTCCTGATGCCCGGCGAGAGCATCGGCGCCCCCCGACGGCGGACTCCGATTCCGGCTCCGGCTCCGGTGACCGGCGCGGAGCTATCGGCAGACGTGCCGGTGATCGACACGAGTCGGCGTTCGAGGCGGGCCTCGCCCTCATCCTGAACGGCCTGGTGCACCGTACCGGGGTGTAGGGCCGTTGTCGGCACCCGCGGCACCGGGCACATCCTCGACGTGCTCGCCGTCCTGCACGCCGACCCTCTCGCCCTGCGCATCCACGACGGCGCGTTCTCACTGATGGACCTCACCGCCCGCCACGTGCGGTCAGCCGGGCGTGCACTGCGAGGCCGGTGTGCCTGCCGTGCCGCTCGCGGTGAAGCCGAACGAGGTGGTGGCGCCCGGGAGCACGGAGCCGTTGAAGGCGGCGTTGCGCACGGTGGCCCGGTCCTGGGCGGTGGTCAGCAAGCCGTTCCACAGGCTGGAGACGGTCGAGCCCGCCGGATCCCAGGCCACCGACCAGCCAGTCAGCGCGGCGGAGCCGGTGTTCTTGACCGTGACCTCCGCCTGGTAACCGCCCTGCCAGGAGGAAACGGTACGGAACTGCGCGGTGCACGCGCCGTGCGTCGGGGTCGGCGTCGGGTCCGGGTCCGGAGCTGTGGCGTCGTACGTCAGCCCGTACCCGTACGGGAAGAGGGCGGTCTTGCCGTCGCCCTTGTTGATGGGCTGCTGCGAGACGCTCTTCATCCAGGTCACCGGCAGCTTGCCGGTGGGGGCGTAGTCGCCGAACAGGACGTCGGAGACTCCGGCTCCCTCGGTGCCGGGCAGCCAGGAGGCGAGCAGCGCCTTCCAGTCGGGCAACTGGGCGGAGATGTCGAGAGGCCGGCCGGAGACCAGCACCACCACGACCGGCACCCCGCTCGCCTTCAGCCGAGCGAGGGTCTGCAGATCCTCCTGGTCCAGCGTCATGCCGTTCGGCCGGTCGCCCTTGCCTTCGGCGTACGGCGCCTCGCCGACGACGGCGACAGCGGCGCCGTAGCTCGCGTCGATGCCGTTGCCATAGCGGTCGTAGGTGACCCGGGACGCGTCGGTGGCAGCGGCGCGGATGCCCCGCAGGACGGTGGTGCCGTCGGTGACGGGGCCGCTGCCGCCCTGCCAGCCCACGGTCCAGCCCCCGCTCTGGTTGCCGATGTCGTCGGCGGACTTGCCGGCGACGAAGAGCTTCGCGGACTTGGCCAGCGGCAGGATCCCGCCCTCGTTCTTCACCAGCACCTGGGACTCGCGGACCGCCTGCCGGGCCAGGTCCCGGTGGGTGACCGAGCCGACCGTGGCGGTGTACGACCGGTCGGTGAACGGCCTTTCGAACAGCCCGAGTTGGAACTTCTTCGTCAGGACGCGGCGGTTCGCGTCGTCGATCCGGGACTGCGGGACGCGGCCCGCGGTGACCTCGCCGCGCAGCAGGGTGAGGAACTTCCTGTAGTCGTGCGGCACCATCACCATGTCGACGCCCGCGTTGACGGCGGTGCTGATCTCGGCACCGGTGAACCCGCTCTGCCCGTCCAGTTGGTCGACGGCTGCCCAGTCGGAGACGACGAACCCGGTGAATCCCAGCTCACCCTTGAGGACATCGGTCACCAGGTACCTGTTCGCATGGGACCTGACGCCGTTCCAGCTGCTGTACGACAGCATCACCGACCCCACACCACGGCGCACGGCCTCCTTGAACGGCGGCAGGTGGATCGCCCGCAGCTCGGCCTCGGACAGCTCGGTGTTGCCCTGGTCCACGCCGCCGGTGGTGCCACCGTCGCCGAGGTAGTGCTTGGCGGTGGCGAGCACGGAGGCGGGGCCGGCGCCCAGGGTGTCACCCTGGAGTCCGCTGACGAACGTCGTCATGACGGAGGGCAGTTCCGCTGTCTCGCCGTACGACTCGTACGTACGGCCCCAGCGATCGTTGCGGGCCACGCACAGGCAGGGGGCGAAGTCCCAGTCGATGCCGGTGCCGGACATCTCCTCGGCGACCGCCCGTCCGACGCGCTGGACGAGGGCGGGGTCACGGGTCGCGCCCAGTCCGATGTTGTGCGGGAAGAGAGTGGCGCCGCGCACCGCGTTGTGGCCGTGCACGGCGTCGATCCCGTAGATCATCGGAATGCCGAGCGAGGTGGTCAGAGCGGTGCGCTGAATGCTGTCGTACGTGTCGGCCCAGGTCTGCGCGTTGTTGGGGCTGACCGTGGAGTCACCTCCGGACAGCACGGACCCGATGCGGTAGGTGGCGAGGTCGGACCGCGGGACGAGGGCGTCCTTCTCGATCTGCGTCATCTGGCCGAGCTTGTCGTCCAGCGTCATGCGCGACATGAGGTCGTCGACGCGGTCGGCGACCGGTAAGGAGGCGTCCTGGTAGGAAAGGCCGGCGACGGCGGCGCGGGGTGCGGGTTCCGGAACGGCGGCGGCCGGTCCGACGAGGGTCAGGGCGGCGACGCACAGAGCCAGAGCGGCCGTCACCGGGCCGCGACGGCCGGTCAGAAGGCGCATGGGTGGGGCCTTTCCGGTGGGGGCGGGGAGGGTGGGGGCCGGCGCAGTGCGTGGCCGGGCCCGCCCGCTCCACGGCGAGGGCGGGTGGACGGGCGGGTCCCGGAATGAGCGGAGGTGTCAGGTGGTGGTGCAGGAGGTGCCGTTGAGGCTGAAGGCCGCGGGCTTGGTGAAGGAGCCCGCATAGCTGCCCTGGAAGCCGAAGGACACCTGCCCGCCGGGCGCGATCTGCGCGTTGTAGGCCAGGTTGCCGGCCGTGACCGCTCCGGAGGACGGGGAGACGCCGGCGCTCCAGCTGCTGGTGATCTGCTGTCCGGGGGGCAGGGCGAACCCGAGCTTCCAGCCGTTGACCGGGGAGGTGGAGGTGTTGGTGACGGTGACATCGGCGGTGAAACCGCCCTGCCAGACGCTCGTCGCGTAGGCCACCTTGCAGGCGGTGGAGCCACCGGGGGTGCCGGGGTCACCGGGGTTGCCACCGGTGTTGACGATGGAGGAGAACGAGGTCACGGCGAGGCCGGCGCCGTTCTGCCAGGGCTCGAAGCCCGCCTGGACGCTGGTCAGATACCAGTTGTTCTGGGCGAGGCCGCGGGAGACGGCCTGCCGGGCGAACTCCATGACATCGAAGTTCCAGCTGCTGATCGTCGACGGTGCGACGAACGACAGCACGTCGTTGGAGCCGTTGTTGCCGGACCACACCTGCCACTGGCGCCCGGCCACGGTGGCCGTGCCGACCGCTGAGCCCACGGGCTGGACGGATCCGACCTTGTCGAACCAGATCATGATCTCGGTCCGGTTGACGCCGTCGGTGCGGGGCGTGGGGTCGAGCCAGATGTCGTAGGCGGCGTCGTACGCCGCGTTGCTGACGTAGCTGTAGGAAATGCCGGTGGGCGCGCTGGAGATGGTGCTGAGCCGGGCGGGAAGGTTGGTTCCCGGTGAGCAGTTGGTGTAGTGGCAGCCGTTGTAGACGGACGGGTAGGACTTCGGGGCGCCGTTCGTGGGGACCGAGCCGTCGGCCTGGGTGATCCGGAATCCCGAGTCGCTCACGCTGATGCACTGCGTCTCGCTGGTGCCCCAGCGGTTGTTCTGGACGACGTAGCGGCCCTGGATCGTGGTCGACCCGAACTGCTCACAGAGGGTGGTGTCGGCCTGTGCCGCCGAGGCGGTGGTCAGCAGCGCGGCCAGCGAGACGAGCGAGGTGAGCAGGGCGCCGAACAGGCCACGCGCCCTGCGGGCATGGTGCGTTGACGGTCGCATGCGGATCCTCTCCGAAGGGAGTGGGGGAAGTAGGTGCGAGAGTGCTCCCACGACGGCGACAATGGGAGCGCTCCCATTCCCTCGGTTCGGCAGGGACTCTAGGGAGGCTCCATGTTCCTGACAAGACTGCGGGCAGGAACCCGTCGAAAGTCATCGAGGATGCCGGGCCGGAGTTTCCGAGGATGCCAGGCCGGAGGAAGTGCGCGGCCTGTCGTCACGCGCCAGTTGGGAGCGCTCCCGAGGCGCCTGCGGCCGGGAGCATTGCACTGAACCGGGAGCATTGCACTGAACGGGGCCTCCGGATCGACCGGCGGCGGTCAGGACGACCGGTCGGCGGCGGTCAGGACGACCGGCCGAGGGCGGTCAAGGCACGACCGGCCGGCGGTGGTCAGCACGACCGGCCGAGGGCGGTCAAGGCACGACCGGCCGGCGGTGGTCAGCACGACCGGCCGAGGGCGGTCAGGACACGACCGGCCGGCGGTGGTCAGGGACGGTCCGGGGGCGGTCAGGACGACTCGCGGACCACCAGTTCGGTGCGGAGGATGACGTGGCGCCAGGCGACGGCGGGCTCCTCCATCTCCTCCAGGAGCAGCCGGATCATGGCCCGCCCGATCTCCTCCAGCGGCTGACGGACCGTGGTCAGCCGCGGCTCGGTCTGCTCGGCCAGCGGAAAGTCGTCGAAACCGATCACGGCGACGTCCTCGGGCACCCGCCGTCCCGCCGCGCGCAGCGCCTGCAGAGCGCCAACGGCCGTAGTGTCCGACGCGGCAAGGACCCCGTCGATCTCCGGATGCCGTTCGAGGAGTTCGGCCATGGCACGGCGCCCGCTCTCCTGCGTGAAGTCGCTCTCGGCGACCCAGGACCGCTCGCCCCCGTGACCCCCCGCCGTGGCCAGCGCCTCGCGGTAGCCGCGCAATCGGCACTGGGCGACGTACATGTCGAGCGGCCCGGTGATGGTGGCAATCTCTTTGCGGCCCCGTTTCAGCAGGTGGGCGACGGCGCTGCGGGCACCGCCGACGTTGTCCGCGTCGACGTAGCTGACGTGCTCGTCGCCCGAGCGGCGTCCCAGCATCACCGTCGGCAACCGCGCCTCGGCGAGCATGTCCGGCAGCGGGTCCCCGGCATGCACGGACACCAGCAACGCCCCGTCGACCCGGCCGCCCCGCGCGTACTCCAGGAAACGCTGCCGCTCCGCGTCCGAACGGACCAGGGTCAGCAGCAACTGCATCCCGGTGTCCGCCAGCGCATCCCCCAGCGAGCGGACGATCTCGGAGAAGAACGGCTCCGCGAACTGCCTCCAGTCCGGCTCCGTCAGGACCAGGGCCACGGCATCGGCCCGTCGCCCGGCCAGAGACCGCGCGGCGAGATTGGGCACGTACCCGAGTTCCTCGACAGCACGCTGCACAGCCCGGCGCGTCGACGCCTTCACACCGGCCGCGTTGTTGATGACGCGAGAGACCGTGCCCCGCCCCACCCCCGCGCGGACGGCCACCTCCTCCAGCGTCGGCCCCCCAGGACGTCGTCTGCCCATGACCACCTCCCCCACGAGATCACCAAATCCTACGGCGGGACCCAACCCGGCACACAGGCTTCCCCGGCGGCATGGCCGAACCACCGGGCGAACGGACGCCGCGAGGCGTGGCGGACCACGAGACGAGCGGAGATCCGTCTACGTGCCGTTCGGCGTCCTCGGTGACCTCGCGACGGTCCGGCACGGTGCGCGAGTCGAGGCACGGGTTCGTAACCCGGCTGGTCCGAGGCCCGCGAACCCGTGCGCGGCCGTCGTCGGAGTCTTCCGAACGCAACACCCGGCGGTGGCATGAGCGTTGCGTGGAGCGCCGCGCGGTGCTGGGAGGTGTTGCGGCCGGAGCCGACTGCGTCTGCGGTGGCCGTGGCCGGACCGGCCGACCGGGCGTTGCCCAGAAGCCGGCCGGCGGGGCTCAGGCGCGGGCGGGGAGGGCCTGCCTGGTGATCAGGTGACGAGAGGAGTGCGTGCCACCGCCCGCTGTCCTCGGCCGAGAACAGGATCCGCCGAACCCGCGGTACATGTTGTCGGCGGCTCGGCGGCATGCCGAGCCGCCGTAGGGCGCCCTGTTGGTGGTCTGATCCCGGTTTCGTCTCGCGGCGTGAGTCGTCGTTCGTCTCGGCTTGCGGCCGAGGTGGTCACTGTGACAGTGGCGGTGGCTGTCCACCGCGGCCTGCGGGCGGTGCGGGCGACAGCGGTCGGCGGCGTGGGGGCGGACGGCCGGCGTCGCGGGGCTGGTCAGCGGCCGGACGGCCAACTGCTTGGAACGGACGACCCGCCGGGGCCGGCCCTACCGCTCCTTCGGCAGGACCGGCCCCGGTGGGCCCGCTCGTCCGACTACGACAGGGGCGGGTAGGCGTTCCGCATCAGCTGCTGGAACTGGGCGGAGAACCAGTGCCCGGCCAGCGGCGAGTTCGACAGAGCGCCGGTGGGGTTGTTGCCGTTACGGGCGTTGCCTCCGTAGGTGGGGTCGCACATCCGGTCGAAACCCTTGCCCTCGTCGTTGGAGACGGCCGAGCTGGACCCGTCCGGCTCCCTCGGCGGCTTCACCCACACGTAGGCGTCGATTCCGGCGGCCGGGCCCGCGGTAGGCCGTTCGCCGATTCCCGCGCCGCTCTGGTTGCACCAGTTGCCTGCGTGGATGCGCCGGTCGACGCGACTGCTGTCGACATAGCCGTCGACGGAGGTCTGCGCACCCGGCCCGGCGGGCCTGGCCGAGCCGCCCCAGCCGTTGCGGGAGGTGTCGATCAGCATGCCGATGCCCGGCTTGAAGCCGGCCGCGACCAACTTGTCGCGCAGCGCCTGGGCGTAGGACTGCTCGTCCGCGTACTGGTTCCAGTCCAGCCACTTGGACTGGCGCACCGCCTGACCGTTGACGCTGTCGGTGATCTTGAGGTACGGCTCCTTGAGGCTGTAGTTGGCGGTGTTGACGATGAAGCCGGCCACGTCGTCCACGCTCGCGCCGTTGGTGGTGGCGACCTTGACGAACTGATGGGAGCGCTCCCACTGGTTCAGGAACTGACTTCTCCCCGAGCCGTACGCCGCAAGGAGGAACCAGCACATGGATCCTGGACGCAAACGCACCGGCCCGACGCCTGGAACGCGTCAAGTCACCGCCCCAACACGGGACTTCACGTCACCGTCGCCGGCTGCGCTCGCGGGCGGAGCCGCGCCCGTGTTCACGTACCACCGCTTCTGGGCTCAGGCGGACATCGTCCTGGCCATGGGCTCGCACGCGGAGCTCCTCGAACAGTCCCCGCCCGCACTCCGCGTGCGCGGCCCTGACACCTGACGTCGGAGCCGACCTGCCGGGCGGCCCCAGCACTCGGGGCCGCCCGGTCCTCCCGCGCGCCCGACACCGAGGGGCCGGCGAGGTGGCACGCCAAGACGCAACCCTTCAGTTGCACCTCGGGGGTCGATGTGCAACCCTGGAGTTGCATCAGATGGCGACGAAGAAGGAGTCCCTCATGAGCGAGGACCGGATCGAACGCGAAACCCTGATCGCGGCACCCCTGGAACGGGTCTGGTCGCTGGTGGCCCAGCCCGGTTTCTGGGTGGCCGACAAAGCGAGCCTGCCCGGCACCGTGGCCAGGGAGGGCGAGTCGATGGTGGCGAAGCACCCCGAGCACGGCGACTTCCCGGTGCGTGTGGAGAAGGTCGAGCCGCCGACCTACCTGTCGTATCGCTGGACCAGCGCGTTCCCCGGAGAGGAACTGCGCGAGGACAACAGCACCCTCGTGGAGTTCACGTTGACCCAGGAGGGCGACCGGACCCGACTCCGCGTCGTCGAGAGCGGGTTCGCGGCGCTGGCGGGTTCCGAGGAACTGCGCAGTCAGAACCTGAAGGACCACAGCGCGGGCTGGCCTCTGGAACTCGACGCGCTCAAGGCACGTGCTGAACAGTCCGCCACGTGACGGAAGAACGTCCCGGAGCCGCCGAGGTCGTCGACAGCGTCCTCGGCGCGCTGGCCGACCCGACGCGACGCCAACTGCTCGACCTCCTCGCCGCACAGGGCGAGGCCACTGCCACGACCCTCGCCGAACGCCTGCCCGTCTCACGGCAGGCGGTGGTCAAACACCTCGCCGTCCTGGACGCCGCCGGGCTGGTTTCCGGCGGCCGGGTCGGACGCGAGGTTCGCTACGCGGTGCGGCCCGCGGCGCTGGACACGACGGCGCGATGGATGTCCTCGCTCGCGGCCGACTGGGACCGGCGGTTGGCGAACATCAAACGCGTCGCCGAGGCAGCGGAACGGGATCCGGGTTCGGCGCACCCCGACTGAACGGCTCTGCGCTGCGACCGCCGTTGTGGTCTGGTCGGGTCTGGTCCGGTCGGGGTGAGCGTCAGGCCTGCCGGGGACACCTGGGCGCATGGCCGGCCGGGACCGGTCCTTCCAGTCACTCCGGCCCTTCTCGGGGTTTGCCACGGCGAAGGGGATCCGGTCATGAGTGCCGCGAGCCCGGGCGTTGCGGCATTGCGGCGTTGCGCCCGATTCGAGCGTCGGCCCCCGGTCTACGCTCGGCCCGTGGAGCAGCCTGAGCAGCGCGCCGAGGGCGCGGGACCGTTCACCACCCGGCTCACCTGGCGCCTTCCCGGCGGCGGCACCGCGGTGTGGGATTCACGGCTTGCGCGGCGGCGCGGACTGCTCGCCGTCCGTCCCCCGGGCGCGGCGACCGCTCGGCGCACCCGTGCGGACGCCGTGGGCATCGCCAGGCTGCGCAGACTCAACGCCGTCGCGGCGGTCGCCTTTGTCATCGGCGGGGCACTTTTCGCGACCGGCGCCGCCTTTGCGCAGTTCGGCTCCGGCAACGGCACGCAGTGCGCCTCGATCTACTTCGCGGGCGGCCTCTTCTTCAACACCGGTGGCTACGTCTCACTGCTCCAGGTGATCAACGCACCTCGCCATGTCGTCGGCGGCGAAGGTCCGCTGGTCACCCACCCCTGGCGGTGGTGGAGCTACGAGCCGATGCGAGTGGACTGGCTGAGCGCCTTCGTCCTCTTCGCGGGCACGCTCGTCTTCGCCGTCGACCTGCTGGACTCCTTCCTCCAGGGCCTGAACGTGCACCAGGTCAACCGGCTGATCTGGGCGCCCGACGTGATCGGCTGCCTGCTCTTCCTGGTCTCCGGACATCTGGGCTTCGTCGAGATCTGCCACGGGCAGCCCTGCGTACGCCCGCGGAGTCTCGGCTGGTGGATCGTCGCCGTGAACCAACTCGGCTCCGTCCTGTTCATGGTCTCGGCGCTCGCCGCCTACACGCGCCCCGCTACGGGCAGCCTGGTCAACGCCGACATCGCCAACGGGAGCACCCTGGCCGGCGCCCTGTGCTTCTCCGTCGCCGGACTCCTGCAACTCCGCGAACACCCGTAGGGCTGCACGAAACGCATCTGCTCTGCCCGGTCACGGCGAAGGGAGGGTGAGAGGCTCGCCCGGCTGTGGTCGGACGGGCCGGCAGAGGTGGCCTCACCCCGTCCGGGAGGCGTCATGCACCATCCGACCGACCCGACGAACGGTTGCCGCTTCGTGCGGGAGCCCGAAGTGCTGCGGCGCACTCTGTCCATCCGGGTGCTCCTCAGCGCCGACGAGGCCGTTCGGCTCAGGGTCTGCTTCGTCCACGACCCCGCCGATCCGCTCGTCGTCCGCATGGAGTTCCCCGGCTCACCCGAGGACATCGTGCCCTGGATGTTCTCGCGCGATCTGCTGTACGCCGGTCTGCGCGTGCCGTCCGGTGAGGGTGATGTGCGGGTCTGGCCGCCCTGTCCCTGCCATGGCCTGGGCAGCGTCCGGATCCTGCTGCGGAGCAGTTTCGCCGCTGCGGTGCTGTTCGTGCCGGCCGACCCGCTTCGTGACTGGCTGGACGAGACGTTCGCGTCGGTGCCTGCGGGGGAGGAATCCGCCCGCATGAGCTGGGAGGGTCCCCTGGAACGTCTGCTGTATCCCGGGTGACCGCGGTGCGGCCGACACGGCAACCTGGACATGTCGTGCATCCGTCGGCCGTCCGACCACGGAAACAGAAGGTGACGCGACCGGTCAGCGCCATCATTTCAGCGAGCGAAGAGAGGCAATCGTGGTCGAAGTCGAGCGTGTCCTGACCGTCCACCATCCCTTGGACGAGGTCGTGCGGTACCTCGCGGACTTCTCGCACGCCGAGATGTGGGACCCGGGCACCGTCACCTGTGAACGGCTGGGCGGCGGCCCGGTGTCCGTGGGGACGGAGTGGCGGAACGTGTCGGAGTTCCGAGGGCGTCGCACGGAGCTGCGGTACCGGCTCGTCCGGTGGGAGCCGGACCGCCTCACCTTCTTGGGACGGAACAAGACGGCCACCTCCACCGACGACATGCGCTTCGAGGACCGCGCGGGAGTCACGCAGCTGACCTATCGGGCGCATGTCGATTTCCACGGCCTGGCTCGGCTGGCCGGTCCCCTGCTGCAGCGCGAGTTCGAACGGCTCGGCGACCAGGTGTCCGAGCGTCTGCCACGGGCGCTCGACCATGCTCTGGGCTCTTCGCCGTCGCAAGGCGACCGGTCACGCTGAGGCTCGTCCGCTACCCGGGCGGCGTGTGGGTGGTGGGCGGCGCCCTGCCCGCGAGTCCCCCGGGGCCGGCTGCCCGTCCTGAGCTGCTGCGCCGCCGCCTCCACCTCCGCAGGACAGCAGCATCGCGACCCACCCGCGCGGTGCTCGGCCCGCAGCCAGACGGCACACGATTCAGATGAGTTCGGGCTGCGGTTCCGGTTGCCGGGCTGGTGCGGTCTTCTGTTCCCACAGGGCGGTGGTCCGTGCGTAGCCGTAGATCACTGAGGTCATCGCCAGCAGGAGAAGCGGTCCGGACACCCACGGGTGCTCCGCCATCGGCAGCGGCAGGTAGCGGTAGGACACCAGGAGCGCTACGAAGACCGCGGCACCGTAAGCGACCAGCTGGATTCCCGCTCGATCCCAGCCGCGGTCGAGCGAGCGCAGACCTGCCTCGATCGTGCAGGCGAACACCACGCCGGCAATGAGATCCACTCCGTAGTGGTAGCCGAATCCCAGCGTTGCAGTGAGCGTGGCAATCAGCCAGAACGTGCCGGCGAATCGCAGAAATCGCGGGCCCTTCCGGCTATGGATGAAGATCGCGGTAGCCCAGGCCGTGTGCAGGCTGGGCATGCAGTTGCGTGGGGTGATCTCATCGAAGGGCATATGGCGCGGGCCGGCGATCGGCGACGGAGTCACCGGCCACAGGTCGGCCACCGCCCACTGCTCGCTGGACGGCGTGTGCGACCACAGGCTGACCGACGCCCAGTGCTCGGCGCCGGTGCCATAGGCGAAGACCGGTCCGACGACCGGGAAGATCATGTAGATGGCCGGCCCGAGGAGGCCGATCACCAGGAAGGTGCGCACCAGATGGTGCCCCGGGAAGCGACGCTCGACCGCCACGTTGCGCAGTTGGTACAACGCGACGACGACCGCGGCCACCGCGAGCTGGCCGTAGACGATGTCGAGGAAGTTGAAGCCGATCGAGCCGGTGGCGGTAATGATCCGGCCTGCCAGCCAGGACGGTTCGCCCAGCGCGTGGTCGGCGGTCGCCACGTACTGGTCGAGCACCATGGGACGGGTCTTCGAGGTGATGATCAGCCAGATGTCGCCGGTCTTTCGGCCGGCCACCAGCAGCAGGCCCAGCCCGACACCCTTCAGCAGCAGGGCACGTTCCTGGCCGGTGCGGCGCGTGACCGCGATGACCGCACAGCCCAGCATCACCCACAACGCGCCGTTGCCGAAGGGGTGGCCTTCGATCACCTTGGCGTCGACCGCCCGGCGGACGAGGAAGAACACGGCGTCGATGCCGATCGCGGCACCGGCCGCGATGAACCGTTGCCGCCAGGTGAGGACCACCATCATCAACGCCAGGCTGGCGTACAGCAGGAAACCCGATTTGGGCGGGAATATCAGCTCCGCCACCTGGTTGCTGATCGGCCCCGGCAGGCCGCAGCGACGCGCCGCGACTTCCAGCGCGATGAGGAATCCGAGGGCGACCACACCTACCGCGGCCCACAGTATCGCCCGAGGATGACGCCCCACAGAGCGGGCGGTTCTACCTTTTATTCGCGAAAACGCCCGCATTGCTATGTATATCAATTGCTTAACCAATTTGTTCGATTTTGACTGACCACATTACTGAGCACACCAAATGGCGCGCTTTCCTGGCGATGGACGGGCATGGGGGGCGTTCGTCGCGAGTTCGAACATGTTAACGGAGTGGTGCGGGTGGGTTACGCCGAAATGCGCACCGGCAAAGGCCGGTCACAGGTTGTGCGCGTGACCTGCCGGAACTCCCCCGATCGCCGGTCGGCGCCTCGGCCGGCGCGGCGCCCTGGGCGGGGCCTGCGGCGGGCGCTCTCGCGTTCAGTCGGTGGAGCGGGAGTGCACGCTGACGGCGTAGCCGCCGTCCGGGACGTACGGGTCGCCGCCCCAGGTGGCGAAGCGCTGCCGCAGGGTCAGTCCGGCCTGCGCGCACCAGTGGTCGAACTCCGTCAGTGTCACGGTCGGCTCCGGCAGGGGCAGGTGTTCCGCGTCCAGTCCCATGCCGGTGACCAGCAGTCCGCCGACGCGCAGTACGGCGGCCAGCTGCCGGACAACAGCCGGTCCGGTACCGGGGGCCAGCAAGGGAATGACGTTTCCGGCGGCGAGCGCAAGGTCGAAGCCGGGTTCCAGACCGAGGTCGTCCAGACGGGCCAGGTCACCGTCGAGCCATTCCAGGTCGGGGGCGGTGCGGCGCGCGACGGCGAGCATGGAGCGGTCGAGGTCCACGCCCGTACAGAGGTGACCCAGCGTGCCGAGCCGGATCGCGATCCGCCCGGTGCCACAGCCGGCGTCGAGTACCCGCCCGGCAGGTTCCAGCAGCGCGTCGCAGAAGGCGGCCTCGCCGTGGACGTCGTGACCCGATTCCGCCAGCCGCGCGAACCGCAGGGCGTACTCCTCGCCGGCTTGTCCGCCCGTCAGTTCCGCCCAGCGATCGCGTTGGCTGCTCATGGTCTGCGTTCCTCCCGGTGATCAGGGGCGAGGACCGGTGCCATCGCGCGCTTCCTATCGTAGGTACAGACCTCGCGGCCGTTCCGGGATGCGGAAACCGTCCGCCCCGCTGCCACCCGGATCCGTTCTGGGGGTGGTGAGCCCAAAGGCGAGGCGCCCCGAGGGGAGGCGGCCGGCGATGGCGGGAGTTGGATGCCCGTGGAGGGGGCGATGTCCAGGACCCAGAGGTCGGCTTCCGGGGCGCCGGCCAGTCTCGTGTCCGCCCATCGTCGCACGGCGAAAGCCGTGGGGGCCATGGCCGGCGGGCGGAGCCTGGGCACGCGTCGCGCGGCACCGGGCCGGGGCGGCCGCTACGTCAGACCGCGGGGGGCGGTGTCGCTGCCATGGGGTCCAGCAGGGTGATGCGGGCCGTGATGCGTTTGCCGACGGGCCGCTGCTCGATGAAGAGGTCCTGGGTGACGGCCTTGACGATCTCCAGGCCGTGCTGGCCGATTCTGTCGGGATCGGCGGGCCGGGCCGCGGGAACGACGGGGTCGCTGTCCCACACGACGACGTCCACGGCGCGGGTGGTGATGCGCAGTTCCATCAGGACGGGCCCGGGGGCGTATTTGCGGGCGTTGGTGACCAGCTCGCTGACCACCAGCTGGGTCAGGTCCTTGACCCGCGCGGATACGGGCACGCGGTGGTCGGCGCCCGCTTGATCGAGGAAGTCGGCGGCGTGGTGACGGGCGTCGGCGATACAGCCGTCGTCTCCGCCCAGCGCGTGGCCGACGCGCATCAGATGTTCGTCCGGCGCCGTACAACCGTCACCATCGGCATGGGATCCCACTGGCCTCGCCCTCATTCCCCGTTTAACGCGCGCTACCCCCGATCCCGTCATACATGTCAGAGGCATGTTGTTCGGCACAGCCGCCCGAGTGTATTTGGCCCGGGCGGTGGGGCAGAATCGTCCGTGCACACCCGGATCGGGGCAAGGCCGAGCACAGTCGAGGAGACGGTGACCGACATCGAACAAGCGGGCCGGCCGGGCCGGCTCTCCGTCGAGCATCGCGTGGTGGACGGCGTCCGTGTCGTGACGGTTCAGGGCGAGATCGACCACGACGTCAAGAACGTCTTGGGTGACGCCCTGCTGATCGGGGACGGCGCGGCACAGCCGGCGCGCATCGTGGTGGACCTCAGCGGCGTGACCTTCATGGACTCCAGCGGTATCAACGTCTTCGTCGCCGCCCACCAGGCTGTCAGTGCCACCGACGGGTGGCTGCGTATCGCCGCCGCGCAGGATTCCGTGCTGCACGTCCTGCGACTGGTCGGCATTGACGCCCTCATTCCCTGTCACCCGACCGTCGAGCAGGCCATGCACACCTGACCGCCCTGTCGATGCTGGTCCGGAGCATCCTCCTGCCGTGAGCGGCGTCGCACGGCCGGCTGCCCGCGGGCGGTCGTCATCACCGAGTATCCATGCAGGGGCGATGCCTCCGGTACGCCTGTCCCGGACCGGCACGGCAAGCCGCGCTCGGCGCGACGCCAAAGCACCACGCGAAAGCGCCACAAGAAGATCAGGTAGAGCCTGGGGGGCTTTCCGCCGTGCAGGGTCGCCAGGAGACTGGCCTGTGGCTTCCCTCGCGTCCCACCGCTAGCCTCCCGGTAAGCGACTGCTCAGTAGGACGTGGACCGGGCATGCGCCGCTGAGAGAGGAGCGGGAGACATGTCCGTCGTCGACGCGTGGATGCAGCACCCGGCGTTGCGCCATTCCCAGCACGAGATGTTGGAGTCACTGCGCCGCTGGACCGGCCGCGGCCTGCCGGAGGAGCAACTGCCCGTTGCCGTCACGGTGTCCGCGCTGGAGGCCGCTCGCCGCGTGTTCGCTCTGTAGGCGCCGAGTACGGGTCGCCGGCCGCCCCGCGGAGCCGTGAACTGTCGGTGGCGGGTGGGCGGTCCGGGGGCCCGTGGAGTTCCTCGGGCTCACGGACGGGAGCGGTGGCGGCCCACGGGTGAGGACTGCGTGGCCTTGCTGTCCGCCCCGGGACCGTCGCCTTTCGCGCCGGGCCGCCGAGAGCTAGTGTGCGGCTGCGACGAGTGAGCCACGAGGAGCGAAGACATGATCGGTCGTCAGAGCGCGCGTTGACGCTGTAGGCCGTGATCGGCCTGTCATCGCGTGCTGCCCCGTATGTTGCGGCACCGCGAGCCTTCCCGCCTGAACCGTGAGTGCGCCTGCTGTGCGCCAGGTGGCGGTCCTCGTCGTCGGCAATCCAAGGGGCCCCTGTGCCGTCCGCGTCCTCTTCTTCCTCGGCTGTGTCCGATTCCGGTCGGCCTGTTCCGTCCCGTTTGTGGCGGGACGGCGACTTCCGCAGGCTCTGGGTGGGTCAGACCGCCTCCCAACTCGGCGAACACGCAAGTCTGGTGGTTCTGCCGCTCTTCGCCGTCCTGACGCTCGACGCCGGTGCCGGCCAGCTGGGCGTCCTGCGCGCGGTGGGGCAGGCTCCTGTCCTGTTGCTCTCGCTCTTCGTCGGCGCGTGGGTGGACAGCTGGCGGACCCGCACGGTGATGGTGCTCACGGATGCCGGCCGGACCCTGGCCCTGGGCGCCGCCGCCGTGGCCGGTCTCCTCGATGGGCTCGGTCTGTCGGGACTGTTCGTGATCGCCTTCGTCGTCGGGGGCCTGTCCGTGTTCTTCGACGTGGCCTACCAGGTGTCTGTCGTAAGGCTGGTGACGTCTGATCAGTTGCTGCGGGGCAACAGCACGCTCGAGGGCAGCCGCTCCGCGGCACAGATCGGCGGTCCCGCCCTCGGTGGCGCGCTGGTGTCACTGCTGTCGGCGCCGATCGCTGCCGCCTCCAGCGCGCTGTTCTTCACGCTGTCGTTCCTGTCGATCCGGCGGATCCGTCGGGTCGAGTCGATCCCGGAGCGCTCGGATCGTCCCCCTCGTGTATGGCGTCGGATCTATGAGGGCCTCCGTTTCGTCGTCGGCGAAACCTCGTTGCGAACCGTGTGCCTCGCCTCGGCCGCCTTCCAGTTCTCCTTCGCCGCCCTGATGACCGTCTATCTGCTCTTCCTGCCACGGGAGTTGCACCTGTCGGGCACCGCCGTCGGGCTGGCGATCGCCGCCATGGGGCCGGGTGCGCTCCTGGGCTCCGTGCTGGCCGCCCGGCTGCCGCGCCGGTTCGGCTATGGCGTGGTGCTCATGTCCGCGGCGGCTCTCGGCGACGGCGCGTTCCTGGGTGTGCCCGCCCTGCACGGCTCCGCTGCGGTGACGCTTCCCGTCCTCCTGGCGGTCAACTTCGTGTTCGGCGCCGGCGGCCAGTTGGTGAACGTCACGGTCATGGCCGTCCGGCAGGCCGTCACTCCGGACGGGATGCAAGGGCGCGCGGCCGCGACGATCACGTTCGTGGGCATAGGGCTGACCCCGCTCGGCTCCCTGCTCGGCGGATTCCTCGCAGAGCAGTGGGGGTTGCGCACCAGTCTCCTGGTGACGGCCGCGGGCATGATGGCGTCGCCGGTACTGATGGCGCTGTCTCCGCTGGCTCGTCTAGGACGGGAGCTTCCTGGCCCCAGAGGTTCTCGCGGTCCCGTCGAAGGCGGCCGTTCTCCGTTCACCATGCGGATTCCCAAGGGGAAATGAGCAACAGAGGCCCCCTGCTATGGTGCGCCGATGTCATCGATCAAGCAGTTCCAGGTCACCTTCGACTGTGCGGAACCCGAGCGCGTCGCTCGCTTTTGGTGCGAGGTGTTGGGGTACGTGGTGCCGCCGCCACCGCAGGGGTTCGCGACGTGGGGCGATTTCGACCGCTCTCTGCCTCCGGAGGACCGGGGTGCCTGGTTCGCCTGCGTTGATCCCTCAGGTCTCGGGCCGCGACTGTACTTCCAGCGCGTTCCGGAGGGCAGGGTCGTCAAGAATCGGGTGCATCTCGACGTGCGCGTCGGCACCGGACTCGTGGGTGAGGAGCGCCTGGCCACGCTCGAGGCCGAGTGCGCACGACTGGTCGCGCTCGGCGCGGTGCGCGTGCAACTGCTGCTTGCCGATGACAAGAACGAGTCGTGTATCGCGATGCAGGACATCGAGGGCAACGAGTTCTGTCTCGACTGAGCGTCCTCCGGGACGGCGAGGCGGGGAGCCTTCGTACTTGGGCCTTCGTACTTGGGCCTTCGCCGACCGAGGGAATCCTCTCCCACGGTGAGTCGGTGCTCCGAGCAGGACGAGCCGACGTTCATCCGCTGCCACCGGCGGGAAGTTCCTGCTCGGTCCAGATGATCTTGCCGTCCACGGTCTGGCGGGTGCCCCAGGCCTGGGTGAGCTGGGCGACCAGGAGCAGCCCGCGGCCGCCCTCGTCGAAGGTGCGGGCCCGGCGCAGGTGGGGTGCGGTGCTGCTGCCGTCGGAGACTTCGCAGATCAGGGTGCGGTCGTGGATCAGTCTGAGCTCGATGGGGGGTCGGGCGTGCCGGATGGCGTTGGTGACCAGTTCACTGACGACCAGCTCGGTGACGAACGCGGCCTCGTCCAGGCCCCACTCGGACAGTTGCCGGGAGGCGTTCTTCCGCGCATCGGCGACCATGACAGGGTCGGGCGGTACCTGCCAGGTGGCCACGTGGGAGGCGTCGAGGGCGTGGGTACGGGCCACGAGCAGAGCGACGTCGTCGGAAGGGTGGTCGGTGAGCATGGTCCGCAGCAGGGCGTCGCAGGTCGCCTCCAGCTCCCCGGTCGGCCGGCGCAGCACCTCGCTGAGCGCGTCGATGCCCTCGTCGATGTCGCGACCGCGGGCCTCGATGAGGCCGTTCGTGTAAAGGACGAGCAGGCTGCCCTCCGCCAACTCCAGCTCCGTCGACTCGAAGGGCAGGCCGCCGAGGCCCAGCGGAGGGCCCGCCGGAACGTCCAGGAACTCGACCCCGCCGCCCGGCGTCACGAGGGCAGGCACAGGGTGGCCGGCGCGGGCGACGGTGCAGTGCCGGGAGACGGGATCGTAGACGGCGTACAGACAGGTGGCCCCGATGTCACCGGCGGTCACGGCCGTGCTGTCGGCCCCGGCGGCGAGACGGTTCACCAGGTCGTCGAGGTGGGTCAGCAACTCGTCGGGGGGCAGGTCGACGTCGGCGAGGGTGCGTACGGCGGTGCGGAGCCGTCCCATGGTGGCCGAAGCCTGGATGCCGTGACCGACGACGTCTCCGACGACCAGTGCCACCCGGGCACCGGACAGCGGAATGACGTCGAACCAGTCTCCGCCGACTCCGGCCCGGCTGCCGGCGGGCAGATAGCGGGAGGCGACTTCCAGGGCTGCCTGCTCGGGGACTCCCTGGGGCAGCAGGCTGCTCTGCAGTGTGAGGGAGATGGAACGTTCGCGGGTGTAGCGGCGGGCGTTGTCGATGCAGACGGCGGCGCGGGCGGTGATCTCCTCCCCCAGCAGCAGATCATCCTGTTCGAAGAGCTTGGGCTGCCGGTGGCGGGAGAACGTGGCCACACCGAGGGTGAGCCCACGGGCCCGCATCGGCACCGCGAGCACCGAGTGGAATCCGAATCTCCGCATGCGTTCGGCGCGCTGCGGGGTGTGCCGCTCCACCTCGTCCAAGGCTTCGGGTGTCATGTGCTCGATGAGCGGCCGGCCTGCGGCCAGGCACTCGGCAGCGGTCGAGCCGGCCGGATACGCAGCCACCGCCCCACGCCGCACCACGGCTTCGGGGCAGTCGTCCAGGACCGACTGGCAGGCCACCCGGCGCAGCATCACCGGGCCGTGCGGCGGCCCCTGCGGCGGGTCCTCACCGCCCTCGATCGTCGGCAGGAGATCGACGGTGACGAAGTCCGCGAACCACGGGACGGCGACGTCGGCCAGTTCCTGGGCCGTGCGCGCCAGGTCCAGGGTGCTGCCGATGCGCACGCTGGCGTCGTTCAGCAGTACCAACCGCCGCCGCGCCAAGTGCTGTTCCGTCACGTCGTGTGCCGTGAGCAGGACCCCCTCCATCCGCCCCTCGGCGTCCCGCACGGGCGCGAAGGACATCGACCACACGCTCTGGCGCTCCTGGCCGACGAGGTGCAGCGCGGCCCCGAGCTCCTGGCGCCGGCCGGTCTCCAGGACCCGCCTCATACCTGCTTCGGTCCGTTCGCTCTCCGGATCGCGGACGAGCTCCGTCACCCGCAGCCCGCGCATCGCCTCCTCGGACAGGCCCATCACCCGCTCCATGTCCGCGTTCGCCCGGCGCAACCGCAGTCCGGTGTCGTACAGGGCCATGGTGCAGGGGGCCTGGGTGAAACTCCGCCGGACGAACGAGTCGTCCTCGGGCAGCGGCGCCGGGCGGTTCACCGGTGACACCAGGAGCCACCCGTCGCCGTCGCCGTCCCGGCGGTGAGCCAGCAGACCGACCGTGAGCGGCCGGCCGTCACGGTGCAGCAGCGTCACCGTCCCGCTCCACCTGCGCAGGCCCGTCACGGACCGTGGCAGTTCGGTGGGAGCCGCGTCCGGGAGGAGCGCGGCCACGCTCCGGCCGATGACCTCGGCGGCCCGGTAGCCGAGCAGTCGTCGTGCGCCCTCGTTCCAGGCGGTGACGATGCCGTGTCCGTCCACCGTGACACTCGCCGTGGACGCCTCGTCGACGATGTCCTGCGACGAAGCGCCGCGGCCCTCGTCCCCGGCGGACGCCGTTGCGGTCATGACTTCCTCTCGCCTCCCTCATGTCTGGGGGCCGGCCGCCCGGGATCGATCCGGGGCCCAGGTGCGCCACACCTGCATTTATCACGACACTAGACAACAACAGTGACAGATGCCCGCGAATCGGTCTTCGCGGCAGGACGGCAACACCGACCCCGGACGGAGGGCGGCAGCCATGGCTGTCATCGGCGAGGAGACGTGGCCGGCTCCGGCCGGGTGGGCCGGGAAGATCTACAGCGGGGGCTGGCGCGACTCCGAGGGCGGTACCCAGCAGGTGATCGAACCGGCCACGGGCCGCACGCTGGCCGAAGTGGGCGTGGCAAGCCCCGCGGACGTCGCACGGGCCGGTGCGAGGGCGGCGCACGCGGCCGGGGGCTGGGCCGCGGCGACTCCTTCCCGACGGATCGAGATCCTGCTGCGGGTCTCCGCCGCCCTGCGGGGGCACAGTGCGACGGTCCGCGACTGGATCGTCCGTGAATCGGCCGGCGTCCCGGCCAAGGGTGACTACGAGATCGCCGCCGCCCTCGCCCAGCTGACCCACTCCGTCGCACTCGCGTCCCTGCCCCAGGGTGAGGTCCTGGCACCGCAGATCTCCGGCGGCGGGAGTCTGGCGTGGCGGGTGCCGCTGGGGGTCGTCGGCGTCATCACCCCGTGGAACGCTCCCCTGCTCTTCGCGATGCGCGCGCTGGCGCCCGCCCTCGCGCTGGGCAATGCCGTACTGCTCAAGCCCGACCCGCTCACGCCCGTCTCCGGAGGCATCCTCGTCGCACAACTATTCGAGGAGGCCGGGCTGCCGGAAGGCGTGCTGCACGTCCTGCCCGGAGGCGCCGAGGCGGGGCAGGCGGTCGCGGCCGATCCCCATGTCGCCATGGTCTCCTTCACCGGCTCCACCGAGGCCGGCCGTGCGGTGGCCCGCATGGCGGGCGAGGGCCTGAAACGGGTCTCCCTCGAGCTCGGCGGAAAGAACTCGATCATCGTGCTCGAGGACGCGGACGTCGAGGCTGCCGCCACGGCCGGAGCGGCCGGCTCGTTCGGCTACCAGGGTCAGGCCTGCGTCGCCACCGGCCGCCACCTCGTCCACGCCGGTCTGGTCGAGGCCTACACCGACGCGCTGGTCAGCCACGCGAAGGCCATGCGCCTCGGCGACCCCCGCACGGAGGGCGTCACGCTCGGTCCCGTCATCAGCGAGCGGCAGGCCGCACGGATCGAGCGCATCGTCGACGACAGCCTGGCCGCCGGGGCACGGCTGCTCACCGGCGGCCGACGTGACGGGCTCTTCTACCCGCCCACCGTGCTGGACCGCGTAACACGCACCGCACCGGCCTTCACCGAGGAGATCTTCGGGCCCGTGGCTCCGGTCATCCCCTTCCACAGCGAGGCAGAAGCGATCGAACTCGCCAATGACACCGCCTACGGCCTGACGGCCGCGGTCCACTCCCACTCGGTACCCAGGGCGACCGCCGTGGCCGAGCAACTGCGCACCGGCATGGCCCATATCAACGACGTCACCGCCAAGGACGCCGCGAACGCTCCCTTCGGGGGCATGGGCATCTCCGGAAACGGATCCCGCATCGGCGGCACAGCCAGCCTCGAACTGTTCACCCAGTGGCGCTGGATGACCATGCCCGGACGGACCTGATCCCCTCCTCGACGGTAGCCGCGGCCGGGGCATGGCCAGCAAACGGAACACCCGATGGCGCAAAGCATTCGTAGGTGGTCACCGAGCGATGGATCAAGTCCCAAAGCTTGAACACAAATTACCCACACCCTCTCTCCATACTGGCCCGGATGGTCTAGATTGACCGTGCTTCAGCGGTTCGGACATGAGGCGACCCGTAATCATCTATTGGTCCGGCGCTACGTAGAGCCAGCAGTCGCGTCCCCGGCGCCCGGCGTCGGGGCGATCGATTCGTAGAGCCCGAGAGGGCCTCGGGTGCGGGGAGCACCCGAGATTTCGACAAGTTCGCGCGCACCTCGACAGTCCGGCGGGACATGCAAGTCCACTGCCGCCAGGGCGGGTTGTTCACGTACCTCTGAAACAGCCGGGACGTCATGTGCGCAGGCGGGGGCCTTTCGGAGGGGAGGAACAGCGGGGGAGGCGGGGGTCTCCCGGGGGGAGCAGTGCGGGAGGCGGGGGCCTCCCGAGGGGAGGGACAGTACGGGGGGCGGGGGCCTCCCGGGGGGAGGAACAGTGTTAGGCGAACACGTCGAACCACTGGGGACCTTGGGGGGTTCTGTGCGGCAAGGGGGATTGGTCAGCCCGTTTCCGGCGACGGACGGGCGTCTGCCGAACGGCGTGATCAGACAGCCCGCGACCGACTGGGAGCAGCGCTACCGCCGCTCCGTGATCACCAGCGACACCGTGGCCACCGCCTTCGTGGTGGCGGCGATCGGCAACTTCTTCGGGGCTCGGGACGCGGCCAACTGGCACGAGAAGTGGGGGATCCTCGCATTCGGCACCGAGTTGCTGGTGCTGGGGGCGCTCGCGGTGAGCCGGTCGTGGGCGCCGGCCGTACTCGGTCAGGGCGCCGAGGAATTCCGCCGGTTAGGCCGCTCGCTCTTCACCGCGACCGTCGTCCTGGCCCTCGGCGGGATCGCTCTCACCTCGCGCAATATCAAGCTCTGGATCTTCGTCGCGATCCCCGCGATCGCGCTCGTCACCATGACCGCGCGGTATCTGCTGCGCCTCTGGCTGCACAAACAACGCAAGGAAGGCCAGTGCCTGCGACCGGTGCTCGCCGCCGGCAGCCCGGCCACCGTGCGCGACCTGATCACCCGAACCCGCAAGTTGCCGCACCTCGGCTGGAGGGTGGACGGGGTGTGCACGACGGACGGTCTCGGGCTCGAGGGTGACGAACTGGACGGGGTGCCGATCGTCGGCCGGCTGGCGGACGTCGCGGGCCACGTCCACCGCGACGGCTACCGTGTCGTCGCGGTCACCCCGGACCCGCACTGGTCACCGGACCGGCTGCAGCGGCTGGCCTGGAACCTCGAAGGCAGCGACGCCGAGATGGTCGTGGCCCCCGTGCTGATGGAGGTGGCCGGCCCGCGGCTGCACATCGACGCGGTGCTCGGGATCCCGCTGCTGCGGGTCAGCATGCCGACCTTCACCGGGGGCCGCCGGGCGGTGAAAGGGGTGGTCGACCGGATAGGCGCAACGATTCTGCTGATGCTTTTCGCGCCACTGATGGTGATCGTCGCGCTCCTCGTGATGACGGACAGCCGGGGTGGGGCGTTCTACCGCCAGCGAAGAGTCGGCAAGGACGGCCGCGAGTTCACCATTCTCAAGTTCCGCACCATGGTCGCCGGGGCCGACCGGGCGCGTGCCGAGCTGGCCGACCGCAACGAGGGCGCCGGCCTGCTGTTCAAGCTCCGCCGGGACCCCCGGGTGACCCGGCTGGGAACCGTGCTGCGCCGGTACTCGATCGACGAGCTCCCGCAGCTTTTCAACGTACTCACCGGATCGATGTCGCTCGTCGGTCCGCGGCCTCCGTTGCCGGAGGAGTCCGCCGCGTACGGCCCGGACATCAGGCGGCGGCTGCTGGTCAAGCCCGGGCTCACCGGCCTGTGGCAGATCAGCGGACGCAGCGACCTGTCGTGGGAGGAGGCGGTCCGGCTGGACCTGCGGTACGTGGAGGACTGGTCGCTCGCCCTGGACTCAGTGATCTTGTGGAAGACGCTGCGTGCGGTGCTCTACGGGCAGGGGGCCTACTGATGCGCGGGAGTCTGCAACTCGACGGTCCCGCCGACGCGCGGACCGCAGGCCACAAGGGCCTGCCTGGGGGGAGGAACGGGACATGAGGGTCAGCGTTTTCGGGCTCGGCTATGTGGGCTGCGTGTCGGCCGCGTGCCTGGCCAGCATGGGTCACGAGGTCATCGGGGTGGACGTCAACCAGGTGAAGGTCGACCTGGTCAACGACGGCAAGGCCCCGGTGGTCGAGGAGCGGATCGGCGAGCTCATCGCCGACGTCGTGAGAACCGGGGCCTTAAGAGCCACCGGCGACGTCCGTGAGGCGATCATGGACAGCGAGATCTCGCTGGTCTGCGTGGGCACGCCGTCGGAGCCCAACGGCAGCCTGTGCACCACCTACTTGGAGCGGGTCACCGAGGAGATCGGCGCCGCGCTGGCCGAGCGGGGCGGGCGGCACACCGTCGTGTTCCGCAGCACCATGCTCCCGGGCACCTGCCTGAACCTGCTGGTCCCGATCCTGGAGAAGTACGTCGGCGGCACGGCCGGGGTGGACGTCGGGGTCGCGGTCAACCCGGAGTTCCTGCGCGAGGGCACGAGCGTGCGGGACTTCTTCGACCCGCCCAAGACCGTCATCGGCGAGCTCGACCCGGCAAGCGGCGACGCGGTGCTGGCACTGTACGAGGGCTTGCCCGGCGAGGTGTTCCGGGTGCCGGTGCCGACGGCCGAGGCGATCAAATACGCGGACAACGCGTTCCACGGCCTCAAGATCGGCTTCGCGAACGAGCTGGGCGCGGTGTACCGGGCGCTCGGGGTCGACTCGCACCAGGTGATGGACGTGTTCCTGGCCGACCGCAAGCTGAACATCAGCCCCGCCTACCTGCGGCCCGGCTTCGCCTTCGGCGGCTCCTGCCTGCCCAAGGACCTGCGCAGCCTGGTCCACGCGGCGCAGCGGGCCGACGTCTCGGTGCCCATCCTCTCCCATGTACTGCCCTCCAACTCCGACCATCTGCAGCGCGCGGTGGAGCTGGTCGAGCGCACCGGCAAACGCCGGGTGGGCCTGTTCGGGCTGTCCTTCAAACCCGGCACCGACGACCTCCGCGAGAGCCCGCTCGTCGAGCTGGCGGAGCGGCTCTTCGGCAAGGGGTACGACCTGAAGATCCACGACGCCAACGTGAGCCTCTCCCGGCTGCTCGGCGCGAACCGCGAGTACATCGAGACCCGGTTGCCGCATCTCGGGCAGCTGCTCGCGGATTCCGTCGAGGAGGTGCTCGAGCACGCCGAGGTGTGCCTGGTCGGGACCAGGGATCCGGCCGTGCTGGCGGCGCTGCCCCATGGCGACGGCACGGTGATCGTCGACCTCATCCACCTTCCCGACGCCGAAGCGCGCCGGGCCGAACCGGGGTACGTGGGCCTTGCTTGGTGACACATCGTTCGGTGACAGAGCCGACGACGACCGGCCGGACCGGCGCGCGCTGATCCTGGTGGAGAACCTGTCGGTGCCGTTCGACCGGCGGGTGTGGCAGGAGTGCACGACGCTGCGTGACGCGGGGTGGAAGGTGCACGTCATCTGTCCCCAGGGGAGCAAGCGGGACACAGAGCCGGAGGTGGAGATCGACGGGGTGCGGATCCATCGCTACCCGTTGCGCGCGGCCACCGGAGGGCCGGCCGGCTATCTGCGGGAGTACGGATCGGCGTTGTGGCACACGGTCCGGCTGGCCCGGAAGGTCGGCCCGGTCGACGTGGTCCACGCCTGCAACCCGCCCGACCTGCTGTTCCTGCCGGCCTTGTGGCTGAAGCGGCGCGGAGCGCGGTTCGTCTTCGACCAGCACGACCTGGTACCCGAGCTGTACCTCTCCCGGTTCGACCGCGGCGAGGATCTGCTCTACCGCGCCGTGTGCGCGCTGGAACGACTGACCTACCGGGCCGCGGACATCGTGCTCGCCACGAACGAGAGCTACCGGGACGTCGCGGTGCGCCGTGGCGGTCGACTCCCGGAGGACGTGTTCGTGGTGCGCAGCGCGCCGCAGACCGACCGGTTCCAACCGGTGCCGCCCGAGCCCGAGTTGAAGCGCGGCAAGCCTCATCTGCTGTGCTACCTGGGCGTCATGGGCCCGCAGGACGGCGTCGACTACGCCCTGCGCGCCCTCGCGAAGCTGCGCGACGAGCTCGGACGGACGGACTGGCATGCGGTGTTCGTCGGTGCGGGCGACGCCTTCGACGCGATGGTGGAGCTGTCCCGGCGGCTCGGGCTCTCCGACCAAGTGGAGTTCACCGGGCGCATTCCGGACGCCGACCTGGTGCGCTACCTGTCCACGGCGGACGTGTGCCTCTCCCCCGACCCGCGCAATCCGCTCAACGACGTGTCGACCATGAACAAGGTCCTGGAGTACATGGCGATGGGCCGGCCGATCGTCTCGTTCGACCTCCGGGAGGCGCGAGTCTCCGCCGGTGAGGCCGCCGTCTACGCGGCCGCGAACGACGAGGCCGAGTTCGCCGAGCTCATCACGCTGCTGCTGGACGATCCGGAGATGCGGGCCCGGATGGGCAAGATCGGCCAGGAGCGGGTCAGCGGGCCGCTCTCCTGGCGGAACTCCCAGCGATCGCTGCTGGCCGCCTACGCCGCCGCCTGCCGTGACCACGCTCCGCTGTCGGCGGGCGAACCGCACCGGGCAGGGAAGAGGCAGCGTCGTTGAGCGATGACACCATACGCCTGGTCACGATCGGGCGGATCATCCGTCGGCGCCGACGGCTTCTCACCATCCTCGTCGTGGTGGGCGCGCTCGTCGGCTACGGCACCTCCTTGCTGTTTCCGCCGCGATACACGACGTCGGCGTCGGTACTGCTGCCGGGGGCGTGGGAGGAGCGCGAGCTGGTGACCCAGGCGGAGATCGCGACCAGTTCGGTGGTGGTCGACCGCGCGGCCGCCACGCTCGACTGGGCCGGGGTCAGCGGCAGCGAGCTGCGGGACCGGGTGAGCGCCAAGGCCGCCGACGGGAACATCATCAAGATCTCGGGCACGGCCGACACCCCCGAACGCGCACAGCAGCTCTCCGACCAGGTGGCCCAGCAGTTCGTCGCCTTCGCCACGCAGATCGCAGGCGACAGCACCGACCCCGAAGCGGCGGCGCCCGAGGCGCTGCGGCAGATGGTGGTGCAGACCAGCCGCCGCATCACCGAGCTGGCCGACGCGGCCGGTCCGGGGCAGACCGTGGAGAGCGTGCAGACCCGCACCGAGCTCTCGAAACTGCGCACCGCGCTGCAGGAAGCCATCAACCAGCTGGACCAGACCGACCCGGCCGCCACCCAGGCCAACATGGTCGTCATGGGTTCGGCGGCCCGGCCGGCCGGCGAGGCACCGCCGACGAGGATCCAGCTCATCGTCGCCGGAGCGCTGCTGTTCTTCCTGCTCGCGGTCATCGGCCATCTCACCGCCGCACGGATGAGCCGCCGGCTGCGCACCGAACCGGAGATCGCCGCGGCGCTGGGCTCGGCGCTGCTGGGTACCGTCGACGTACCCGGTGAACGGCCCGCGCACCGGCCGGAGAGCCGTGGCCCGCGGGACCGGATCCGCCGGCTGCTGGGCGTCGACGTCCGGTGGGACGTACCCGCTCCGCAGACCTCCGGCGACGAGGCCAGCAGGCAGATCCGCTACCGGCGGGTGTGCGCCCGCGTCCGGGACCGACTCCCCGCCCCCCGGCGGCTGCTGGTGGTCGTCCCGGAAGGCGACGAGATCGCCCGCCGGGCCGCCGGGCAGCTCGTCGCCGAGGCCGGGAGCGATCCGCTGCTGCGGGTGGTGGAGGTTTCGGTGTCCCAGCCGATGGTGCCGGACCGCGACAACGAGTCCGGTGCCCTGGTCGTGCTCAGCGCGGGCAGCTGGACCGCAGGGGAGCTCGCCGGCATCGCCGAGGCGTGTGCGGACGCCAAGCACGAGGTCGTCGGCATCGTCCTCGCCGGCACGGTCTGGGCGCGTCCGACGCGGTCAGCCGGCCATCCTCGCCATGCCGCCACGCCGGTGCTCGCGGCCGGCGACGACGCGACAGGAGGTTCACAGTGACGACGCATACGACCTCGGAGTCGTCGGCCGCCGCTCCGCTGCTGGACCTGCAGGCGCTGGTGGTGTCCGTGCGCAGGCGGCGCCGCTTCTGGTGCTCCCTGGCACTGCTGGGGCTGCTCGTCGGCGTGGCGGTGGCGGTCCTGATGCCGCCGTCGCCGACCGCGGTGACCAAGGTGCTGGTCGCGCACCAGGAGGACCAGCCGAACGACCCCGGAACGCTGATCCGCACCGACGTCGCGCTGCTGCAGACCACGCGGATCGCCGGTGCGGCCCTGCGGTCCCTCGAGTCTCCGGAGAAACCGGAGGACTTCATGCAGGACTACGGGGGTATCGGCTTGACCAACAATCTGCTGCAGATCAATGTGACAGGTGGCAGCGACGCGGAAGCGGTGGCCCGCGCCAAGGCACTGGCCGACGCATTCGTCTCGGACCATGTGAGACGCATCCAGCAGGCCGCGAACGCCGAGGCCAAGGCCCTGCTCGACCAGCGTGACCGGATACAGGGCGAACTCGCCCAGGTCAACAAGGAGATCGGCGAGGCATCGCTGGACAGCGGGCCGAAGGCGGCCGCGAACCTGGAGTCGCTCTTCGCCCGCCGGGCCGAACTCACCTCGCGGATCTCCGATTTCGACCAGCGCGCCGCGGAGGCGCGCATCGGCACTCCCCAGCTGATCGCCGGCACACAGATCGTGGACGCCCCTCGCGCGGTGCGGCACTCCCTGCCCAGGAGCGCTGCCACCAACGGCGTGGTCGGGCTCGTCCTCGGACTCGCCCTCGGGCTCGCGATCGCCGCGGTCCGCACGGTGGTGGCGGACCGCCCGGTACTGCGCCGGGACGTCGCGGCGCACCTCGGCGCCTCGGTCATCGCGGAACTGCCCTACCGGTCGGCCAAGTTGTGGCAGCGCCGACGGGTCCGGGCGGCACGCGAACGGCTCACCGTGTCCCTGGCCCGCACCGTGCGCGGCTCCGCGGAACCGGTGTCGCTGCTGGAACTGGGCTGTGCGCGCGGCACGGGCGCGCTCGCCCTGGACCTCGCCGGGGCACTGGCGGCGGAGGGGCCCGTCGTCGTCGTCGACGGCCTGCCCGGCCTGCGGCTCGCAGGCCGGCGCCCGAAGCCGGGAGACCCGACCGTGGTCAGCGGCGAGCGCGCCGCGACGGTGTCGCCTCAGGAACGTCGGCTCGGTGTCGGCTCGGTGGCGCCCGGCACGGCGTGGACCGACCTCCAGTACCTCGGCACCCGGACCGTGCTCGTCGTGCGTGCCGGGCACGGCAGCACCGCGTGGCTGCACACCGTGGCGCGGCAGCTCGCGGACCAGCGCATACCGGTGATCGGTGTGGTGCTGATCGACCCCGATCCGCGTGACCGGACCGACGGCACGCTGTGGGAGGGGCCGCACACCGCGCCGCGCGGCCAGAACGAGCCGCCGGCCCGACAGAAGGGTGGGGGTACCTCCCACGGCGTTCAGGCAGTGGGGGAAGGCTCGCGGCGGACCGAGCGACAGCCGATGTGGGCGGCACGCGTCCCGGACAGCGACCAGGAGGCGCGCTAGACATGTGTGGCATCGCAGGAACCTACCGATGGCCGGACGGAAAGATCGTGACCGACCGGCTCACCGAAACCCTCGCCCACCGCGGTCCGGACGGGGCGGGCCGGTACGGCCACCCCGTCGGTGACGGCGAAGTGCACCTCGGGCACCGCCGGCTGGCCATCATCGACCTGTCCGAGACCGGCGCCCAGCCGATGGTCTCGGGCGGCCTCGTCCTGACGTACAACGGCGAGCTGTACAACGCGCCCGAGCTGCGGGCCGAGCTGGCAGCCGCCGGGGTGCGCTTCCGCGGTACCTCCGACACCGAGGTGCTGCTGGAGGCCTGGCGGCGCTGGGGCACCGACTGCCTGCCCCGGCTGCGCGGCATGTTCGCGTTCGGGATCTTCGACGAGCGAACCGGTGACCTGGTGCTCGCCCGCGACCAGCTCGGCATCAAGCCGCTGTTCCTGCTCCGGCGCGGCGAGGGCCTGATGTTCGCCTCCGAGCTGAAGGCACTCGCCGCCGCGACCGGCGGGTCGCTGGAGGTGGACCATGCGGCGCTGGTGGCCTCGTTGTTGTACTACTGGGTGCCGGACTCGCGGTGCGCGTTCCGCGAGGCGGAGAAGCTGCCGCCGGGCAGCTGGCTCCGGTGCCGGCCCGACGGCCGGGTGGAGCGCGGCCGGTTCTGGCACCTGAAGGACGTCGCCGCCGAGGGGCAGGAGCGGGCCCTCAGCGGCGAACAGCCGGATCTGGCCGCCGTCGTCGAGGAGTCGACGCGGCGCCACCTGCTCTCCGACGTGCCCGTGGCGACCTTCCTCTCCGGCGGGCTGGACTCCAGCTACCTGACCGCGCTCGCGGCCCGCGACCGACCCGGGATCTCCGCCTACACGATCGGGTTCCGTGCCGAGGACGCCAAATTCGAGGCGATGCCGGACGACCTGCGCTACGCCCGGCAGGTGGCCGAGCGGTTCGGTGTCGACCTGCACGAGATCGAGATCGCCCCGAACGTGCTCGACCTGCTGCCGCAGATGACGTACCACCTGGACGAGCCGATCGGCGACCCCGCCGCGATCAACACGTTCCTGATCTGCTCGGCCGCCCGGGAGGCCGGGGTCAAGGTGATGCTCTCGGGGATGGGTGCCGACGAGCTGTTCGCCGGGTACCGCAAGCACCTGGCCAACCTGCTCGCGCTGCGCTATCAGCGCGTCCCGCGGCCCCTGCGGCGCGGCCTGTCCCGGGCCGTGGACCGGCTGCCGGTCGCCACGGCCCGGCGGGGCTACCGGTCGGTGCGCTTCGCGAAGCGGTTCCTCTCCTTCGCCGATCTGCCGGAGGAGACCGCGTTCCGGCGCAGCTACACCATGTACGACCAGGACGAGCTGCTCGCCCTGGTCGATCCCGACCTGGCCGGGACGGTCGACGACGTGCTGACCGAGCATGCGGACACCTACCAGGACAACGACCTCGACGACTTCGTCAACCGCATGTGCCTGGGCGACGCCCGGATGTTCCTGCCGGGTCTGAACCTCGCCTACACCGACCGGTCGAGCATGGCCGCCTCGACCGAGGTGCGGGTGCCGTACGTGGACGTAGAGGTGGTCAAGGCGGCGTTCGCCATACCCGGCGACCGCAAGATCGTCGGACGACAGGGCAAGGCCGTCCTCAAGGAGGCGGCCTCCTCGATCCTGCCCCGGGAGATCGTGTACCGGCCCAAGGGCCTGTTCAGTGCCCCGCTGCGCGCCTGGATGAGCCGGGACCTGGCACCGCTGGTACGCGAGGTGGTGAACGACGGCGTGCTCGTCGGTTCCGGGCTCCTGCGCCGCGACGCGCTGGCGCGCATGGTCGCCGAGGACGCCGCCGGGCAGCGGGACTTCTCCAAGCATCTGTGGCACGTGCTGACCCTCGAGTACTGGTACCGCGACGCGACCTCGCGGGCCGGCCAGAACTCTCACTAGACGGCGTAGAGACAGAGGACTTCGAGTGAAACAGGTTGTGCAGAACTACAAGAGTGGCGAGCTGGCGCTGCTCGACGTGCCGGTGCCGGGGTGCAAGCCGGACGGTGTGCTGGTCCGTAGCGCCTTCTCGCTGATATCCACCGGGACCGAGCTCATGAAGGTGTCCGAGGCCGGCATGTCGATGCTCGGCAAGGCCCGCTCCCGGCCGGACCAGGTGGCCAAGGTCGTGCAGAGCGTGGCCACCAACGGGGTGCCCGCCACCTATCGCAAGGTGATGGGCAAGCTGGACTCCTACACGCCGCTGGGCTACTCGCTGTGCGGGGTGGTCGAGCAGGTCGGCAGCGGGATCGACGATGTGAAGGTCGGCGACCTCGTGGCCTGCGCCGGCAATGAGCACGCGTTGCACGCCGAGCTGAACTGGGTGCCGAAGAACCTCTACGCCCCGGTACCGGACGGCCTCGCGCCGCGGCACGCGGCCTTCGGCACCGTCGGGTCGATCGCGATGCAGGGTGTTCGCCGCGGCGAGCCGCAACTCGGCGAGGTGGCGCTGGTCATCGGCCTCGGCCTGATCGGGCAGTTGGTGGTGCAGTTGCTGGCCGCCTCGGGAGTCCGCGTCGTCGGGGTCGACCCCGACCCGGTGCGCTGCGAGCTCGCCGAACGCCTGGGCGCCGCGGCCTGCGGGGATCCCGCGTCCGCGGCCGTGGAGGTCGCCGTCGCCGAACTCACCGGCGGGCACGGCGTGGATCAGGTGTACCTGGCCGCCGGCGGCGGCAGCAACCAGCCCGTCGAACTGGCCGCCCGGTTGAGCCGGGACCGCGGCCGGGTCGTCGACATCGGCAAGTGCCGCCTGGACCTGCCGTGGAACGCGTACTACGAGAAGGAACTCGACGTCCGGTTCTCGCGCAGTTACGGCCCCGGGCGCTACGACCCGGAGTACGAGCTCGAGGGGCGGGACTACCCGATCGGCTATGTGCGCTGGACCGAGCGCCGCAACCTGGCGTGCTTCCTCGATCTCGTGGCCCGCGGCAGCGTCGACGTGGAGCCCCTGGTCTCCCACATCGCCGACTTCGACGACGCCGTCGAGACGTACCAGCGCCTGAAGGACGGTGAGCTGAAGGCCGTGGCCGTGCTGTTCCGCTACCCCGGACAGACGCAGGAGGCGGAGCCCCCGGCGGTGGCGGTGCCCGCGGTGCCGCGCGGCGCCAGAGCGTCCGCCCCGGCCCGGCCCGCCAAGGCGCCGGTGCGGCTGGCGTTCGTCGGCGCGGGGAACTACGCGACGTCGATGCTGCTGCCGCACCTGGCACAGCGCGAAGGCGTCGCGTTGTCGACGGTCGTCACCACGACGGCGCTGTCCGCGGCCAACGCGCAGCGGAAGTTCGGCTTCGCCGAGGCGACCACCGATCTCGACGCCGTGCTCGGCGACAAGTCCATCGACGCGGTGTTCGTGGTCACCCGGCACAGCTCGCACGCCGAACTGACCCGCAGGGCACTGCTGGCCGGCAAGGCGGTGTTCGTCGAGAAGCCCCTGGCCCTCACCGAGGACGAGCTGGCCGGTGTGCTCGCGGCGGTGGAGGAGTCCGGCAACGACCGGCTGCAGGTGGGCTTCAACCGCCGGTTCGCGCCGCTGTTGCAGGAGGCGAGGCAGCGGTTCGGCAGCCGAAGCGGCCCGGCGAGCCTGCGCTACCTGGTCAATGCGGGCCGGCTGCAGCACGGCAGCTGGTACCTCCAACAGGGCGCCGAGGGCTCGCGGTTCGCCGGTGAGGGCGGACACTTCATCGACACGGCGAGCTGGCTGCTTCAGGCCGACCCGGTCTCGGTGTACGCGGTCGCCGCCTCCGGCAACGAGGACCTCCAGGTCGTGCTGCGCTACCCGGACGGGTCCACCGCCACCATCAGCTACGTCACCACCGGCTCCGCCGGCTTCCCCAAGGAGACGCTGGACCTGGTCGCGGACGGCAAGGTGCTGCGGCTCGACGACTTCGTCCGTGCCGCTGTCTACGACGGCAGCCGCAAGCGGTGGGTCAGCTCGCGGCTGCCCAAGGCCCGGGACAAGGGCCAGTCCGCCGAGCTGGCCGCGTTCGTCAAGGCCGTGCGGACCGGCGGGCCGATGCCGGTGCCGCTGGAGTCGCTGGTCGCCACCACGGCGGCCACCCTCGCCGTGCAGACCGGCCTGGCCGGTGGCGCGCCGGTGACGTTGGCGAGAGCGCGATGACCGTGAACTCGGGGAGTCCTGGCTGGTACCTGCGGAGGCTGTCCCGGATGGGGCCGCGGGAGGTCGGCGGCCGGGCGGGCGACGCGGTGCGCAGGCGTCGGTGGCGGTCGGCGCGGCCGGAGAGCCCGAGCGTGACCGGCGCCCGGTTCACCGCGGTACTTCCCGCGGGGACGATCGCCGCGGTGCCACCGGACGCCGTCAAACGTCTCGTCGCCGAGGCGGACCGGTTGATGGCCGGGCACGCCGAGTTCTTCGGGGTGGAGCGCGACGACCTGGCCGACCCGGACTGGTGGTACGACCCGAAGACCGGACGCCGGGCTCCATGGGGCTACGCCTTCGACGTGCCGTACCGCGACGAGGACGCGGTCGGGGACATCAAGCAGATCTGGGAGCTGTCCCGGCATCAGTACCTCACGGTGCTCGCCGCCGCCTACGCGGTCACCGGCGACGAGCGCTACGCCGAGCGGGTGGCGGAGCACCTGCGGTCGTGGTGGGCGGGCAACGCCCCGCTGCGCGGGGTGCACTGGACCAGCGGCATCGAGCTGGGGATCCGGCTGCTGTCCTGGGTGTGGATCCGGCGGCTGCTCGACGACTGGCCGGGCGTAGCCGGCCTGTTCGAGGACAACCCGGTGGCGCTCCGCCAGATCTGGCACCACCAGCGCTGGCTGGCCGCCTTCCCCAGCCGGGGGTCTTCGGCGAACAACCACATCATCGCCGAGGCCGCCGGGCAGTTCGCCGCTGCCTGCGCGTTCGGATGGTTCCCCTCCTCGGCGCGCTGGCGAGCCGACGCGCTGCGGTCGCTGGAGCTGCAACTGCGCGGCAACACCTTCGACTCCGGCCTCAACCGCGAGCTGGCCACCGAGTACCACGGACTGGTGCTGGAGCTCGGCCTGGCCGCGACGGCCGAGGCGGATGCCGCCGGTGTGCCGGTCCCCGCGTCGATCCGGCGGGTACTGCTGCGGATGACCGACGCGCTCGCGGCCGTCGTGGACAACCGGCTACGGCCGCCGCGCCAGGGCGACGCGGACGACGGGCACGGTCTGATCGTGGACGGCGAGGGCACCGACCGCTGGGCCTCGCTGCTGGCCACCGGGGACGCCGTGTTCGGCCGGCTCGCCTGGTGGCCGACGGTGACCGGCACCGATGTGCGCACCCCGCTGCTGGCCGCGCTCATCCGGCCGTACCCGAAGGACGCAACGGCACCGGCCGTGTCCCGCCCGGCAACCCGGCCGGCCCATTTCGCCGACGCGGGCATGACCATCCTGCGCGGTCCGGGAGAGATCTGGTGCCGCTGCGACGGCGGTCCGCACGGATTCCTGTCCATCGCGGCGCATGCCCACGCGGACGCGCTGTCCGTGGAGGCCCGGCACGACGGGGTCGACGTGCTCGCCGACCCGGGGACGTACTGCTACCACGGCCAGCCCGAGTGGCGGCACTACTTCCGGTCGACCCTCGGCCACAACACCCTGCAACTCGACGGCGGTGACCAGTCCGTCTCCGGCGGCCCGTTCCTGTGGACCCGGCATGCGCGCAGCCGCGTCCTGGCCGTGGACACCTCCGAGGCCTCCGACGCCTCCACCGGGGGAACCGCCCGCTGGTGCGCCGAGCACGACGGCTACCAGCGCTCCGTGCATCGTCGGCGGGTCGAACTGACCTACGCGAGCCAGGAGTTGAGAGTGGTCGACGAGGTGCGCGGCCCGCGCCGCGCCGTCCGGCTGGCGTTCCACCTCGGTCCGACGATCACCGCGGACCTGGCGGGGAACCGGGCACAGCTCGCCTGGACCCGGGACGGCGAGGACCGCTCCGCGGCGCTCGACCTGCCCGGACAGCTGAACTGGCGGGCCCATCGCGGCGAGAGTGACCCGCCGCTGGGCTGGTACTCCCCCGGCTTCGGACGCAAGGAACCCACCACCACGCTGGTCGGCACCGGATTCGCCGACGGCGCGGTGGGGTTCACCACCGTCCTCAGGTTCCACGGCTAGGGGGGGCGCGTGGGGATCAAGAGGCGGCACTGGGCGTTGGCGGCGGCACCGCTGGCGCTGACCCTGCTGGCGGCGACCGGCTGTGAGAGCACGTCGGGCGCACGGCCGAAGCCGACCTCGACGCCGGCCACGTCCGTGGCCCGGGTGTGCGCCAAGCCCGCGGCCGGGCCGGCCAAGGCACCGGCCGGCGCGGTCACGGTCGACCCCGCGGTGGCCGGAGACCTGGCCGCGAAGACCAAGAGCAGTCCCCCGAACACGACGTTCTGGCTTCGACCTGGCACGCACAGGCTCGAACCGGACCGCTACGCCCAGGTCATCCCCAAGAAGGGGGACACCTACCTCGGCGCGCCCGGCGCGGTACTCGACGGCCACAAGACCAACCAGTACGCGTTCGGCGGCACCGCTCCCGACGTCACCCTCCGCTACCTGACCGTGCAGGGTTTCGTCGCGCCCCATGACGAGGGCGTGGTCAACCACGACTCGGCCGACGGGTGGGTGATCGAGCACGCGACGATCCAGAACAACTCCGGCGCCGGGCTGATGGCCGGTGCCCGACAGCGGGTCAGCGCCAGCTGCCTGCGCGACAACGGTCAGTACGGCATGAACGCGTACAAGGCCTCCGGCCGTATCAGCGGCCTGGTGGTCGAGGGCAACGAGATCGTGGGCAACAACAAGGACGACTGGGAGCGGCGGCGGCCCGGCTGCGGCTGCACCGGAGGCGTCAAGTTCTGGGCCGTCGACGGCGCCGACATACGCGGCAACTGGGTGCACGACAACCGGGGAGCCGGGTTATGGGCGGACACCAACAACAACGACTTCCGCATCGAGGACAACCTGCTCGAGGCCAACGACGGTGCCGCGCTGATCTACGAGACCAGCTACAACGCCGTCATCCGGAAGAACACCATCCGGCGGAACAACTGGGTCGAGGGCCGCAGATACGCCGACCGGGGCGACAACTTCCCCTTCGCGACCATCTATCTGTCCGAGTCCGGCGGCGAACCACGGATCCGAGCCCGCACGGACAAGATCGACATCTACCGGAACGTACTGGAGAACAACTGGTCCGGGATCACCCTCTGGGAAAACGCCGACCGGTTCTGCAACAGCCCCGCCAACACCTCCTCCGGTGACTGCACGTTGCTGGTGAAGAACACCGACCGGTGCGCACAGCCGGCGATCGCCACCGCACCCCTCTACACCGACTGCCGGTGGAAGACCCAGCGGGTGGACATCCACGGCAACCGCTTCGTGCTGGACAAGGCCGTCGTGGACTGCACGGTGAGATGCGACCGCATGGCGGTGCTGGCCAACTACGGCACCTATCCGGACTGGTCGCCGTACCAGGGCGAACGGGTGGCCGAGGCGATCACCCGCGAGCAGCAGAACCGCTGGCACGACAACGTCTACCTCGGACCATGGAAATTCGTAGCCCACGACCCCAGCCGGATACTCGACTCCGTGCAGTGGCAGGGCACGCCGTACCAGCAGGACATGGGCAGCACCTTCCGCGCACGGGACGGTGGTTGAGATGAGCCCGGCTCACATGGACCACATGGACCGCACAGACCACACGTCGAAGATCGTCGGGACGGTCTGGGGACTGCTGATCCTCAACACGCTCGGCTCCGCCGGGGCGAAGACCATCATCCCGCTGCCCCGCTCCCTCATCCAGATGGTCACCATGGGCGCGCTCGTCGCCGCGTTCGCGCTGGCGCTCGCCGTCAACCTCCGGCTGCGCATCCGAGCCAGCGCCTTCGGCTTCCTGCTCACCCTGCTGCTGGTGCCGAGCGTGATCTCCAGCGCGGACCTGGAGTCCGGGTTCGGCGCGCTGTTCCGCTGCGCCCGCCTGGCACTCTTCGTCGGCACACTGTGGCTGCTCAGCCGCTGGTGGGACGGCGGCCTGACCTTCGTCCGGCACCACATCAGGATCTACTTCGTGGTCCTCGGGTCGGTGGCCGCCGGCGCGATCATCTCACCGGGCGCCGCCATGCCCGAGCTCTACGGCGGGCGGCTGGTGGGCGCGTTGTGGCCACTCACCCCGCCGCAGATCGGCCAGTACGCCGCGGTGATCATCGGGCTCAGCGTGCTGCTCGTCCTGGGCCGCCGGACCGACAGGGCCAGCGCGGCCGTGGTCATCGTGCCGGCACTCGTCCTGCTCGCGCTGACCCATACCCGGACCGCCACGCTCGGCCTCCTCGTCGGCTTGGCGCTGGCGATCGGCTCGCTCGTCCTGACCAGCGCCGCCGCCCGCCGGTTCTTCGCCTGGGCGGTGGTGTGCGCCGCCGTGGCCGCGGTGGGCTTCGGCTCCGCGCTGCAGGCGTGGTTCCTGCGCGGACAGAGCCAGGAGAACTTCACCAGCCTCACCGGCCGGGCCAAGGTCTGGCACGCCCTGCTGGCGGCACCCCGCACCACCTCGGAGTACCTGTTCGGCGCGGGCCTGGGCGACAAGTCGTTCGGCGGGCTGCCGATCGACAACAGCTGGCTGGCCGTCTACCACGAGCAGGGCATGACCGGCGTCGCCCTGGTGGCGGCGATCATCATCGTGCTGGGCGGTGTCGCGCTGCTGCGGCCACCGTCACTGTCGAGGGCCTGCGCGATCTTCCTCATCAGCTACTGCGCGATCGCGTCCTACACCGAGGCCGGACTGGGCGACGCCTCGCCGTATCTGCTGCATCTCACCGTGGCCGCCTCGCTGCTGGTGGCTCCTGCCGCGGCCACCCCCCTCACGACGCCCGAAGTCCCCGGACGACCCATCCCGCGAGGGGCCCGAAGATCGGAGGTGACCTGAGCATGCACGTCCTTGTGGTGCACAACCGCTACGCCTCGGCGCAGCCGAGCGGGGAGAACAAGGTCGTCGACCAGGAGGTGGCGCTGCTGCGCGGGGCCGGCCACCGGGTCGAGACGTTCGAGCGGCGCAGCGACGACATCGCCGCCCGGTCCCTGTTGAGCAAGGCCGCGATACCGCTGCTTGTGCCGTGGAACCCGGCGGTCCGCACGGAGCTCGCCGCCCGGCTCCGCACCGAACGGCCGGACGTGGTGCACATCCACAACGTCTTCCCGCTCCTGTCGCCGGCGGTGCTGGCCGCCTGCGCCGACGCGGGCGTTCCCGCCGTCGCCACGCTGCACAACTACACCCAGGTCTGCCCGCCCGGCACACTCCAGCGGGACGGCCGGCCGTGCACCGAGTGCGTCGGATCCACGCCGCTGCCCGCCGTCCGGCACGGCTGCTACCGCGGCTCCCGGCTGGCGACGGTGCCGCTCGCGGTCAGCCTGTCGGTCAACCGGCGGCGGTGGTGGTCCGGCGTGGAGCGCTTCTTCTGCATCTCCGCGGCACAGCGCGACGTCCTGGTGCGGTCCGGCATGCCGGCCGAACGGCTGGCGGTGAAGCACAACTTCGTGCCCGACCCGGACGCCCGCCGGACGGGCACCGGCGAGCATCTGCTCTATCTCGGCCGGCTCGCGGAGGCCAAGGGCGTGCGGTTGCTCATGACCGCGTGGGACGAGATCGCCGTCTGCGGCGGTGTGGGCGTACCGCTCGTGATCGCCGGCACGGGGCCGCTGGAGGCCGAGGTGGCCGCCTGGGCGGCGGGCCGGGACGACGTGCGGTACGTCGGCCTGTACGACTCGGCGCAGTGCCGGCAGGCCATCGCGCGCTCGGTCGCCGTGGTGGCTCCCTCCACGTGGCTGGAGGCTTTCGGGCTCGTGGTCGTGGAGGCGATGGCGGCGGGGGTCCCGGTCGTCGCCGCCGGTCACGGCGCCTTCGTCGAACTCGTCGAGGAGGGGGCGACCGGGCTGTTGCACCGGCCGGGCGAACCCGCCTCGCTCGCCTCCTGCCTGCGCCGGATCACAACCGACTCGGCCCGCAACCGGGAGATGGGCCAGGCGGCCCGGCGCCGTTACGAGCAGGACTTCAGCCCGGCCGTCGGGCTGGAGCGCCTGGTGGAGGGGTACCGCACCGCGCTCGCGGGTCGGTCCGGCGGCGGGGACAGCCCGTCGCCGATGGGGGACAACAGCACTGGCTCGCGGCGGGGACACCCGCGCGAGCGGGATGGGGGCAGCAGATGACACGATGCCGACTCTGCGGCTCGGCGGCGCTGGAGAGCGTCGTCGACCTGGGGGCGACTCCGCCGTGCGAAAGCTTTCTCGCCGCGGACCAACTGGACCGGCCGGAGCCGGCGTACCCGCTGCACCTGCGGGTCTGCACCGACTGCTGGCTCGCGCAGATACCTCCGCTGATCACGCCGGAGGAGACGTTCAGCGAGTACGCGTACTTCTCCTCCTACTCGACCTCCTGGGTGGAGCACGCGCGCACGTTCGTCACCGACACCGTGCAGCGGCTGGGTCTGGAGACCGACGCCTTCGTGGTCGAGGTCGCGAGCAACGACGGCTACCTGCTGAGGCATGTGGTGGACCGGGGGATCCGCTGCCTCGGCGTCGAGCCCTCGGTGAACGTCGGCGCGGCGGCGCGCGAGGCGGGTGTGCCCACGCGCACCGACTTCCTGGACCCGGCCATCGGCGCCGACGTCCGCGCCGAGCACGGCCCGGCGGACCTGGTCGTGGCCAACAACGTGTACGCGCACATCCCCGACGTCGTCAGGTTCACCAAGGGGCTGCGCGCCCTCGTCGCCGACGACGGCTGGGTCTCCATCGAGGTGCAGCACCTGCTGACCCTGATCGAGGAGAACCAGTACGACACGATCTACCACGAGCACTTCCAGTACTACACGGTCGCGTCCGCGACCCGGGCGCTGGCGAGCGGCGGACTCACGCTCGTGGACGTCGAGTTGCTGCCCACGCACGGCGGCTCGATCCGGCTGTGGGCCCGGCCGGCCGAGGTGGCCGGCGAGCCGACCGGGCGGGTGGCCGACGTGCTGGCCCGGGAGAAGGCCGCCGGGCTGCAGGAGCTGTCCGGGTACACCGAGTTCTCCGCCCGGGTGGCCAAGGTGCGCCGGGATCTGCTGCGGTTCCTCATCGAGGCGGCCGAGCGCGGCGAGACGGTCGTCGGCTACGGCGCCCCGGGCAAGGGCAACACCCTGCTCAACCACTGCGGCATCCGGCCCGACCTGCTCCCGTACACGGTCGACCGCAACCCCTACAAGCACGGCAGGTTCACCCCGGGCACCCGCATCCCGATCCTGTCGCCCGAGCAGATAGCCGCCGACGAACCGGACTACGTCCTCGTCCTGCCGTGGAACCTGCGGGCCGAGCTGGTCGAGCAGCTGTCCTTCGTGCACGACTGGGGCGGCCGACTGGTCTTTCCCATACCGGAACTGAGCATTGTCGAGGTCAAGGCATGAAGGTCGTTCTGTTCTGCGGCGGCTACGGGATGCGGATGCGCAACGGTGCCTCCGACGATGTGCCCAAGCCGATGGCGATGGTCGGCCCGAGACCGCTGATCTGGCATGTCATGCGCTACTACGCGCACTTCGGGCACACGGAGTTCATCCTGTGCCTCGGGTACGGGGCTCACCACATCAAGAACTTCTTCCTCAACTACGAGGAGACGACGTCCAACGACTTCGTGCTGCGCAAGGGGCAGACCGAGTTGCTCTCCACCGACATCGCCTCCTGGACGATCACGTTCGCGCAGACCGGCATCGAGTCACCGATCGGGGAGCGGCTGCGCCGGGTGCGGCACCATCTGGACGGCGACGAGATGTTCCTCGCCAACTACGCCGACGTGCTCACCGATGCCCCGCTGCCGGAGATGATCGACCGGTTCGCCCGGCGTGACGCCGGTGCGTCGATGATGGTGGTGCCGCCGCAATCGTCGTTCCACTGCGTGGACCTGGGCGAGGACGGTCTGGTGGGGGGCATCACCGCGGTGAGCGAACTGCCGTTGTGGGAGAACGGCGGCTACTTCGTGCTGCGCCAGGAGATCTTCGACCACATCCCGGAGAACGGGGACCTGGTCGCCGACGGATGCGGCCAACTGGCCAAGCACGGGCGGCTGGTGGCGCACCAGCACCGCGGCTTCTGGAAGCCGACCGACACCGTGAAGGAGCGGGCCGCGCTCGACGACGCCTACGCCCGGGGCGACCGCCCGTGGGCCGTGTGGGAACGGGACGGCGCGGGAGCGAGCGCGGCCGTCGCCAGGGGCGGCTCCGGAGCGAGGGCGTGATCCGGCTCGGGGCCGGGAGCCTTGACCGGATCGTCGCGGTGGGCGCGCACTGCGACGACATCGCCATCGGCGCCGGTGGCACGCTGCTGACGCTGTGCCTGGCGCACCCGGGTGTCCGGGTCGACGCGTTGGTGCTCTCCGGTGGTGGCGGTGAGCGCGAGCAGGAGGAGCAGGCCGCGCTCACCGCCTTCTGCCCGGGTGCCGACCTGCGGCTGACCGTGCACAAGCTGCCGGACGGCCGGCTGCCGGCGCACTGGGAGGAGGCCAAGGCGGCGGTCGAGGAGCTTCGCGGGCAGACCGAGCCGGATCTCGTGCTGGCCCCGCGTACCACTGACGCGCACCAGGATCACCGCGGTCTGGCGAAGCTGATTCCCACCGCATTCCGTGACCATCTCGTGCTCGGCTACGAGATCGTCAAGTGGGACGGCGATCTCGGCCGTCCGACGGTGTACCAGCCGCTGTCGCCGGAGATCGCCGAACAGAAGGTCCGGCTGCTGCAGGAGCACTACCCCTCGCAGCGGCACCGGCCCTGGTACGACCGGGAGGCCTTCCTCGGTCTGGCCCGGATTCGCGGTATCGAATGCCACGCGCGCTACGCCGAGGCGTTCGCCGTCACCAAACTCACTCTCGACCTGGGGGAATGAACCTTGCGCGTACTGCTGACCGGACATCAGGGCTACCTGGGCACCGTGATGGCCCCGGTCCTCGCGGCCGCCGGGCACGAGGTCGTCGGTCTTGACGCCGGCCTGTTCGCCGACTGTGTCCTCGGCCCGCCGCCCGCGGACCCGCAGGGGCATCGGGTGGACCTGCGGGATGTCACGGCCGAGCACGTGGCCGGGGTGGACGCCGTGATCCACCTGGCCGCGCTGTCCAACGACCCGCTGGGTTCGCTGGCGCCGGATCTCACCTACGACATCAACCACCACGCCTCCGTGCGGCTGGCCCGGCTGGCCCGTGACGCCGGAGTGCGGCGCTTCCTGTACGCGTCGACGTGCTCCGTCTACGGTGCCGCGGGCGGGGACGACCTGGTGGCGGAGGACGCCCCGCTGCGCCCGGTGACGCCGTACGCGGAGTCCAAGGTGCGGGTGGAGGACGACCTGCACGCGCTGTCCGACGGCGACTTCAGTCCGGTGTACATGCGCAACGCCACCGCCTTCGGCTACTCGCCCCGGCTGCGCGCCGACATCGTTCTGAACAACCTGGTGGGCCACGCGCTCCTGTCCGGCGAGGTGCTGGTGCTCTCCGACGGCACGCCTTGGCGCCCGCTGGTGCACGCCGGCGACATCGCTCGGGCCTTCACGGCCGCGCTGACGGCGCCGCGCGAGGCGGTGCACGACCGGGCGTTCAACATCGGCAGTGAGGTCAACAACGTCACGGTCGCCGAGATCGCCGACCAGGTCGCCGAGGCGGTGTCCGGCGCGAAGGTGGTGATCACCGGGGAGAACGGCGCCGATCCGCGGTCGTACCGGGTGGACTTCTCCCGGTTCCGTGCCGCGGTGCCCGGCTTCGACTGCGAGTGGACGGTGAAGCAGGGCGCGCTCGAACTCGCCGACGCCTACCGCGAACACGGGCTGACCCGGGAGGACTTCGAGCGACGCTTCACCCGGCTGGCCGTGCTGCGCGCGGCGTCCGACGCCGGCGCCGTCGACGACACCCTGCGGTGGCGCCGATGACCGCGGCCGGCGAGCAGATGTACGCGCTGGTGGAGCGGTTGTACCCGCTGTGCCGGAGCATCACGGGCGACGGTGTGCGCGCCACCCTGGAGATCGTCGACGAGTACGTCCCGCTGCAGGTGCACGAGGTGCCGACCGGGACCCAGGTGCTCGACTGGACGGTGCCGCAGGAGTGGAACATCCGCGACGCGTATGTCGCCGACGCCTCCGGTCACCGGGTCGTCGACTTCGCCGCGTCCAGCCTGCATGTGCTCGGCTACAGCGTGCCGGTGTCGGCGACGATGCCGCTGGCCGAGCTGCGTGGACATCTGCACACCCTGCCGGACCACCCGGCCTGGGTGCCGTACCGCACCAGCTACTACAAGCCGGAGTGGGGGTTCTGCCTGGCCCAGGAGACCTTGGACGCGCTGCCGGACGGCGACTACGAGGTGTGTATCGACTCCACCCTCGCGGACGGTCACCTCACCTATGCCGAGCATGTGGTTCCTGGGCAGGTCCCCGAAGAGGTGATCGTCTCGAGCCATGTCTGCCACCCGTCGCTGGCCAACGACAACCTGGCCGGCATCGCGGTGGCGACGTTCCTGGCCCGGGCGCTGGCCGAGCAGACGCCGTACTACACCTACCGGTTCATCTTCGCGCCCGGCACCATCGGGGCGATCACCTGGCTCGCCCGCAACGCGGAGCGGGTGGAGCGGGTCAAGCACGGTCTGGTGCTGGCCTGCGCCGGCGACCGGGGCCGGCTGACGTACAAGCAGAGCAGGCGAGGCGACGCGGAGATCGACCGGGTGCTGCGACATGTACTGCCCGCCTCCGAACGCCCGCACCACATCACCGAGTTCACTCCGTACGGCTACGACGAGCGGCAGTTCTGCTCGCCCGGGTTCGATCTCGGCGTGGGCTCGCTCAGCCGGACCCCGTACGCCGGCTATCCCGAGTACCACACCTCGGCGGACAACCTGGACTTCGTCTCCCCGGAGGCGATGGCGGACACGCTCGCCGTCTGCCGCGAGGCATTCGACGTCCTTGACCGCAACCGTCGGTACGTCAATCTCAGCCCTTACGGCGAGCCGCAGTTGGGGCGGCGTGGGTTGTACGACGCGCTCGGCGGCCGCAGCGACACCAAGCAGGCGCAGATGGCCATGCTCTGGGTGCTCAACCTCTCCGACGGCGAGCACAGTCTGCTGGACGTCGCCGAGCGGTCCGGGCTGCCGTTCGGCGCCGTCGCCGCCGCGGCGGACGCCCTGCACGGCGCCGGGCTGATCAAGGCATGACGCCGATGACCACCGAGGGGGCGAAGACGACGAGGCCGGCCGGATCGGCCCGGCGGGCCGTCGTCGGCCGGTTGTCCTGGGGACTGGCCGACCAGGCGGCCTCCAGCATGACCAACTTCGCGGTGGGTATCTATGTGGCCCGCTCGCTGGGCGTGACCGCGTTCGGCGTGTTCGGCCTGGCCTGGGTGACCTACGGCGTGGTGCTCAGCGTGTCCCGGGGGCTGGCCACCGACCCGCTCGTGGTGCGTTTCAGCGGCGTGTCGGACGCGGCCTGGCGCGGGGCGGTGGCCCGGTCGTCGGGTACCGCGCTCGACGTCGGCGCCGCCATCGGCGCGGCGTGTCTGGTGGTCGGCCTCGCCCTCGGCGGCAGTGTGGGGCCCGCGTTCGCCTGCCTCGGCGTCATGCTGCCGGGGCTGTTGCTGCAGGATGCCTGGCGGTACTCGTTCTTCGCCGCCGGCGACGGCCGGAAGGCGTTCGTCAACGACCTCGTGTGGGGCGTCGCGCTCGTTCCGGCCATGGTGGTGGCGGCCCGGGTGGGCACCGTGGCCGCCTTCGTCCTCGCGTGGGGCGTGTCCGCCGCGGTGGCCGCGGTGTACGGCTGGTTCCAGTCCGGCATCCGGCCCCGGATGGCCGGGGCGCGCGAGTGGCTGCGCGAGCAGCGCGATCTCAGCTACCGGTACCTGGTCGAGAACGTCGGCGTCAGCGGCGCGAGCCAGTTGCGGGCGTACGGGCTCGGCGCGATCGTCGGGGTGGGCGCGGTCGGTGCGGTCCGGGGCGCGGAGCTGCTGCTCGGCCCGTTCCTCGCCGTGCTGATGGGTCTTTCGCTGGTGACCGTCGCGGAGGCGGCACGGGTGCTGCGGCGGGCCCCGCACCGACTCGCCAAGTTCTGCCTCCTGCTCGGCGCCGGGCAGGCCGTCGCCGCGCTGCTCTGGGGCGCGGCGCTGCTGCTGGTGCCGGACCGGTTCGGCGAGCTCGTGCTCGGCGACGTCTGGGGCTCCGCCTCGCAGCTCATCGTGCCGGCCACGCTCGGCGTCGCGGGCGCCGGTCTCGGCACCGGCGCGGCGGCCGGGCTGCGTGCACTCGGCGCGGCCCGGCGCAGCCTGCGCAGCCAGTTGTTCGCCTCCTCGTGTTATGTCGGCGGCGGGCTCGGCGGGGCGGCCGTGGCCGGCACGGTGGGCTCGGCCTGGGGCGTCGCCGCCGCGACCGTCTGCAGCTCGGCCGTGTGGTGGCTGCACCTGCGATCCGCCCTGCGTGAGCGCCATCACCACCCCATTCCCGAAGTGAGGACCTCATGACCGCGCAACCCAGGCTGAGCATCGGCCTGCCCGTGTACAACGGCGAGGAGTACCTGGCCGAGTCGTTCGACGCCCTGCTCGGCCAGACGTACGAGGACTTCGAGCTGGTCGTCTCCGACAACGCCTCGACCGACGGGACCCAGGACATCTGCCGCCGGTACGCCGCGAAGGACTCACGCATCCGCTACCTGCGGCTGCCCCGGAACATCGGTGCCGCGCCGAACCACAACCACGTCTTCACCGAGTGCCGCGGCGAGTTGTTCAAGTGGGCCTCGCACGACGACCTGTACGCCCGTGACCTGCTGCGGCGCTGCGTCGAGGCGCTGGACGAGCGGCCCGACGTGGTCCTCGCGCACAGCGGCCAGGCGGTCATCGACGGCGACGGCCAGGTGAAGGTGCCCTACGAGTACGGGCTCGCCACCGACTCGCCGCACGCGCCGGAGCGCTTCCGCAGCCTGCTGTTCGAGCCCGGTGGCGACGACTTCTACGGGGTGATGCGGGCCGACGTGCTGCGCCGGGTGAAGCCGCACGACAGCTACCACCACGCGGACCGCACGTTCGTCGCCGAGATCACCCTGCACGGGGCCTTCCACCAGGTGCCGGAGCTGCTGTACTTCCGGCGCGACCACCCCACCCGCGCCGAGCGGGCGAACCCTTCCAAGCGCTCCCGGTGCGTCAACCTGGACCCGCGCCGGGCGGGCCCGCTGCACCCGACGCCCCGGCTGCTCGCCGAGTACGTCTGGGGTTTCGTCTCGGCGATCCGACGGGCGCCGTTGTCCCCGGCCGACCGGCGCGCGTGCTACCGGCACCTGGGCGCGTGGATGACCAGCCGGGTCCGGCCGGGCGCCGGTGAGCGGGTCGAGGACCGTGCCCCGGTCGATCCGGGCGTGCTCACCGTCTCCGTCGACGCCCTCGTCGCGGGCCGCGAGGGGAGGCGGGCATGACGTCCGCGGACGAGACTCCGGTGCGCGTCGGGGTGTTCGGCCTGCTCGGGTCGGGCAACCTCGGCAACGACGGGTCGCTCGAGGCCGTGCTCGGGTACCTCCGCGCCGCGCATCCGGAGGCGGCCGTGGACGCGCTGTGCGGCGGACCCGAGGCCGTGACGACCCGGTTCGGGATCCCCGCGACGCGGCTGCACTGGTACCGCGGCGAGTACCGGACCGCGTCACGGGCCGGCGCGATCGGGGGGAAGGGCCTGGGCAAACTCGTCGACGTCTTTCGTACCGCTGCCTGGGTGCGCCGGCACGACGTGGTGATCGTGCCGGGCATGGGCGTGCTGGAGGCCACGCTGCCGCTGCGGCCGTGGGGCTTCCCTTATTCACTGTTCCTGCTCTGCGCGACCGGCCGGCTTTTCGGCACCCGGGTCGCGCTGGTCGGTGTCGGCGCCGCCGCGATCGGCAACCGGCCGACGCGGACCCTGGTGCGCTGGTCGGCGCGGCTGGCCACCTACCGGTCCTACCGGGACGCCCTGTCGCGCGACGCGATGCGGGCGATGGGCGTGGACACCGCGCGGGACGAGGTCTACCCGGACCTCGCCTTCGCCCTGCCGACGCCGCAGGCGAGCGCGCCCCCGCCGGTGCCGGGCCCGGTCTGCGTCGGCGTCATGGACTTCCACGGCGGTGACGACGACCGCGCCCGGGCCGAGGAGATCCACCGGCGCTACCTCGACGGGACGACCCGGTTCGTCCGCGCGCTGGTCGAGGACGGCAGGGCGGTCAGGCTGCTCACCGGCGACGAGTGCGACGCGGCGGTGGTCGCCGCGATCCTCGACGCGGTGGACTCGCCACTGGTCACCGCTGCCGAAGCCGCCTCGCTGGCCGACCTGATGAAGGAAATCGCGGCAGCCGACACCGTGGTGGCGACCCGCTATCACAACCTCGTCTGCGCGCTGAAGGTCGGCACACCGACGCTCGCACTCAGCTATGCGGCGAAGAGCGACGCGCTCATGGCCCAGATGGGTCTCGGCGCGTACTGCCATCCGGCTCGCGAGGTCGACGCCGACCGGCTGCTCGAACAGTTCCGGGCGGTGGAGAAGCAGTCGGCGGAGCTGCGACGCACCCTCACCGAGCGGAACCTGGCCGCCGCCCGGCGCCTCCAGCACCAGTTCACCGCCTTGACCGCGGCCCTGTTCCCGGCAACCGACCACGCACACGCCCACGACCACGCCCTGCGAGAGGCTCCATGAAAGCGACCGAAGTCCCGGCGATCGCCGGCGCGTACCTGTTCGAGCCGACGCCGTACGCCGACGAGCGCGGCTTCTTCTGCCGTACCTTCGACGCCGAAGTGGTCCGCTCGGTGGGCCTCGACCCGGACGCCTTCGTCCAGGACAGCCTGTCCCGCTCGGTCCGGGGCGTGCTGCGCGGCCTGCACCTGCGCTCCGGCGCCGGCGAGGCCAAGCTGGTGCGCTGCTCGTACGGGAGGATCTTCGACGTCGTCGTGGACCTGCGCGCGGACTCGCCGACCTACCGCAACCGGGCCTTCTTCGAGTTGTCCGACGAGACGCAGACGACCCTGTACATCCCGGCGGGATGCGCGCACGGCTTCCAGGCGCTGACGGGAACCGCCGACACCTCGTACCGGATCGACCGCCCGCACGATCCGGCCGAGGACGTGACGATCGCCTTCGACGACCCGGAGCTCGCCATTCCCTGGCCGCTGCCGGCCACCTCGATGTCCCAGCGGGACCGGGAGGCGCCGAGCCTCGCCGAGGTCCTGAAGCAGAGAGAAGAGTGAGGGCCGGCGTGGACACCGAAGACACCGAGGAGAGCGCGGAGTTCCTCCTGCCCCGGTCGCGGCGGGCGAACGAGCGGCTGCACGCCCTGATCCCGGGGGGCGCGCACACCTACGCCAAGGGCGACGACCAGTACCCCGAGGACCTGGCCCCGGTCATCAGCCACGGCCGCGGTGCCCACGTGTGGGACATCGACGGCAACCGCTACATCGAGTACGGCTCCGGTCTGCGGTCGGTCAGCCTCGGCCACGCCCACCCACGCGTCGTCGAGGCGGTGCGACACGAGCTCGACCGCGGCAGCAACTTCGTCCGGCCGTCCATCGTGGAGGTCGAAGCCGCGGAACGCTTCCTGGCCACGGTGCCGACCGCCGAGATGGTGAAGTTCGCGAAGAACGGCTCCGACGCCACCACCGCCGCGGTACGCCTCGCCCGCGCCGCCACCGGGCGCCCGCGGGTGGCCCTCTGCGGCGACCATCCGTTCTTCTCCGTCGACGACTGGTTCATCGGCACCACGCCGATGTCCGCCGGTATTCCGGCGGCGACCAACGAGCTCACCGTGGCGTTCCCTTACGGGGACCTGGCCGCCACGGAGGAGCTGCTCACCCGGTACCGGGACGAGGTCGCCTGTCTGATCCTCGAACCGGCCACCCACACCGAGCCGCCGCCCGGGTACCTCGCCGGCCTGCGCGCGCTGGCCGACCGGCACGGCTGCGTACTGATCTTCGATGAGATGATCACCGGCTTCCGCTGGTCCGAGGCGGGCGCCCAGGGCCTGTACGGCGTCGTCCCCGACCTCTCCACGTTCGGCAAGGCGCTGGGCAACGGATGCGCCGTCTCCGCGCTGGCCGGGCGCCGCGACCTGATGGAGCTGGGCGGGCTGCGTCACTCCGGCGACCGGGTGTTCCTGCTGTCCACCACGCACGGTGCCGAAACGCACTCCCTGGCAGCCGCGATGGCGGTCCAGGCCACCTACGTCGAGGAGGGTGTCACCGCGCGGCTGCACGCCCTCGGCGAGCGGCTGGCCGCCGGTGTCCGCGACGCCGCGGCCGGCATGGGAGTCGGCGACCACATCGTCGTCCGGGGCCGGCCGAGCAACCTGGTCTTCGCCACCCTCGACGAGCACGGACAGCCGTCGCAGCGGTACCGCACCCTGTTCCTGCGCCGGCTCCTCGCGGGCGGGGTGCTGGCCCCGTCGTTCGTGGTGAGCAGCGCGCTCGACGACGCCGACATCGATCGCACCGTCGACGTGGTCGCCCAGGCATGTGCGGTGTACCGGAAGGCACTGGACGCCGCCGACCCCACCCCCTGGCTGGCCGGACGTCCGGTGAAACCCGTATTCCGCCGCTTGGCGTGAGGGGACCTGACGTGATGTGACGTCACGTCACATCACGTCAGGTCAGCGCCGCTCCCGCCGACCGGCGTCGGCCATCCGATCGGCCGACCGGTCGGCCCGCCCGGCGCTCAGCCGGTCGGCGGTCCGGTCGGTCAGCCACGCGGTCGCCGGTACCACCGCGAGCGCGGTGCACCAGCCCCCGAGGACGTCGGTCGGGTAGTGCGCGCCCAGGGCGACCTGCGCCCAGCCCATGGCGGCGCCGGCGACCAGCGCCGCGGCGAGCACGAGCACCGTGCCGCCCGTCCTGCCGAGGCCGAGCCGGCCGGCCGTGAGCAGCGCCACCACGAGGGCGAGCGCGGTGAGAAAGGCGGTGTGCCCGCTCGGGTAGGACAGGTTGCCGTCGCCGTGGATGGTCCGCCCCACCAGGGACTTGAGCAGCGTCGCCGTCACCACGGACATGCCGACGCCGCCGACGACGAGCACCGCCGCGCGAGGACGCCGAAGCAGTAGCCAGGCCGTCACGGCGGCCACGACCAGCATCGCCGCTCCGGCGGGCTCTCCCAAGAAGTCCGTGGCCAGGGCGACATGCCGCCACGGCGGCCGCACGCTGTCCGCCGTCGGCCGGATGATCCACCTGTCCACCCTGCCGGGCTCGCTGTGGCCGGCGTACAGGACCCCGAGCGCGACGACCACCAGCGCGGCGAGGGCCCCGATCAGCCCGAGCCGCCCGCGCAGCGATGGGGGCAGCACAGCCGGCGCCGGACGGCCGGTCACCCGGCCACCGCGTGCGGTCGACCCGCGGCGGCTTCCCGTCTCCCCTGCTCCAGGCCCTCGTCGTGGCCGCCACCGCCCGGGCCGACGAGCGCGTGCGGCACCCGCCGCACGCCGTCGCTGTCCATCCGGCAGCTGCGATGCACCGCGCCCTCCCGTCGGGGCGGACCCCGTGTCACCCGCCGCTGCGCCGCTGCCGCGATGCCCCGTCCCCGAGCACTGCCCGCTACCGCCGGCCGACCTGGCCGGATCGTCGGATGTACGGGCTGCGCACTGCCGGAAAGGGCTCGCCGGCCTGTCCATGGCCCTGGTCAGGGGCATCGGACTCCGTCTCTGCCTGTCACCCTAACCAACAATGTGGTCGCGACGGCCCGGCGTCGGAAAGTCCGTCGCCCAACAGTCCGTGGGTCGACAGGGGGATGCGCCCGCGGGCGGTACGCCCGGTGGAACGCCGGTTCACTTCGGCACAGTCACCGTCCCCGGCGGCGGGTCGGAGGGCTTCAACTGTGTGAAGAACTTCCCACCTCGGCCGGCAGCCAGGTCCTGGATCCGCTGTCACCTGCGGCCCCGTCCTGCGGGTCCCGGGCGAACAGGCGAACGCGTACGACATGGCGGCGCCGGACCGGAGCCGCGAGTGCTCACGCCCGGGTCCACTTCTGGCCGGCCTGGCCGTTGCAACTCCACAGGACCAGCGGGGTTCCGTTGGTGCTGCCGGCCCGGTCGACGTCGAGGCACAGCCCGGCGTGGACGTTGCGGATCGACCCGTCGGAGCCGACGGTCCACTTCTGGTTGTTCTGGCCGTTGCAAGGCCAGGTGATGACCCGGGTGCCGTTGGCGGTGCCCTGGTCGTAGGCGTCCAGGCACTTGTCGCCGAAGACGCGGATCTCGCCGCCTGCCCACGTGGTCCACAGCTGGTTGGCGGCCGTATGACAGTCCCAGAGCAGTGCCGTGGCCCCGGCAGCGGTGGAGGCGTTGTCCACGTCCAGACAACGGCCGGACGCGTTGCCGCGCAGCCGCGAGGTGGTGCCGGCCAGCGGGCTGCCACCGCTCACCCGGAACACGGCCACGCCGTGCGCGGGAACGCTCGCCGAGATCTGGCCGGACGTGCTCGACGTGCCGCCGGTCCACAGGTCGGTGAGGGTGAACGGCCCGCCGGACAGGCCGACTTGCGCCCCGGTGGTGGAGAGCGTCGCGGTGCTGCCTCCCCGGTTGAACAGGCCCACCGCGACCGAACCGTCGGACATCTGCTTGGCGAACACCTCGGCACTGCCGTCGTCGCGCACCCTGCGCCCTCCCGCGCCCAGTGGATCCTGGTTCACCGCCAGCAGGCGCGGGCTGCGCAGGATCGCGCTCACGTCGGCGGACATGGTGCGGATGTCGTTGCCGGCCATGAGCGGGGCACCCAGCAGCGCCCAGAGAGCGAAGTGCGAGCGGGACTCGGTCAGCGACAGGCCGGGACGGCCCACGACCAGCATGTCCGGGTCGTTCCAGTGTCCGGGACCCGACTGCGCCGCCAGCGGCGCGGTGACGTCCAGGACGTTGCCGACGCCCATCGGATAGCTGTTGGTGTTGCCGTTCTGCCAGATGTCGAGCAGATCCTCGGTCGTCCGCCACAGGTCGGCGACCTCGCCCCAGTTGTACGTGGCGCCGGTGATGGCGTGGAAGCTGTTGGGGTTGATGCTGTAGACGATCGGCCGCCCGGTGGCGCGCAGGGCGTCGCGCATGAGCGTGAACCGCGCGACCTGCTCGTCGCGGGTGCCGCTGGAGGAACACCAGTCGTACTTGAGGTAGTCGACCCCCCACGAGGCGAACGTGGCGGCGTCCTGGGCCTCGTGTCCCCTGCTGCCCGTCGACCCGGGATAGGCGCCGCTGGTCTGCGCGCAGGTGCGTTCGGCCGGCACCTGGTAGATCCCGAACTTCAGGCCCTTGCCGTGTATGTAGTCCCCGAGCGCCTTCATCCCGCTGGGGAACGTGGTCGCATTGGCCCGCAGGTTGCCTGCCGTGTCGCGCTGCGGGTCGAACCAGCAGTCGTCGACGACCACGTACCGGTAGCCGGCGTCCCGCATGCCCGAGGACACCATCGCGTCGGCGGCCTGGCGGACCTGAGCCTCCGTGATCCCGCACCCGAAACTGTTCCAGCTGTTCCAGCCCAGTGGTGGCGTGAGCGCCGGGCTGCCGGGCGCGGCCGAGGCGGTGGAGTGAGCGGAAGCCGTGACGGCCGCGGTGAGCGTCAACGCGGCCGCAACGAGGAGATGGAGCAGTCGTCCTCTTGATCGTCTGGGCACCAGGTGCTCCCTTTCCGGAAGGGCGTCAAGGGCGGGCGACAGGAAGATCGATGTCACGTCCATGACACTAAGCAGAAGAGAAGGTCGGTTCGAAATTTCGTTAACCAGTCGGAAATTCAAGGCCTCTCGGATACTAGGGAGGCGATCGAACATGTCAACCCCATCGTCGAATCACCTCCACGATCTGGCCATACAGACGCCCGGAAGTGGCTCATCTGCACCATCCGGACAACTGGCCTGCGATAACGACGCATCAGAGGTTTCGAATGTTTCGAAGCATTCAACGATTCATGCGCGAAGGATTGACGAGATTCCTCCGCCTTCTATCATCCAGAATGCTCGACAAGCCGATCCCTGTTCGAGATTTCGTATGCAGGACGGCCGTTCACGCGAACCAGCAGGGCACCTCCGGGCAACTCCAACCTCCCCCGACGGCTGGGCCACAGAAGGAGAACGCCACCTGTGCAAATGTCATGGACTCATCACATGCTGTCCCGTCGCCGCGCACTGACGACCGCCACCGGCCTGGCCGCCGGTGCCCTGCTCCCTCCGACAGCGGCCCACGGCGCCGCCTCCACCCAGGGGCCGGCCGTCGCGACCGCGGCGGCCTTCACGAACCCGGTGATCTGGCAGGACTTCGCGGACATCGACGTCATCCGCGTCGGTGACACCTTCTACGCCTCTGCCTCGACCATGCACTACTCGCCGGGCGCACCCGTCCTGCGGTCGTACGACCTGGTCAACTGGGAGATCGCCGGTCACTCGGTGCCCGTGCTCGACTTCGGTGCCAAATACGACCTGAACGGTGCCCGCGGCTATGTCCGGGGCATCTGGGCGTCGTCGCTGGCTTACAGGCCGAGCAACAGGACGTTCTACTGGCTCGGCCAGATCGACTTCGCCAGGACGTACGTCTACACGGCCACCGCCGCCGAGGGGCCGTGGAGCCGGCTCACGACGATCAGCACGCCCTACTACGACGCGGGACTGCTCGTCGACAGTGACGACACCCTGTACGTGGCGTACGGGAACACCACGATCAGCGTGGCCCAGCTCTCGCCCGACGGCCGCAACCAGGTCCGCACGCAGCAGGTGTTCACCACTCCGTCGAGCGTCGGCACCCTCGAGGGCTCCCGCTTCTACAAGATCAACGGGCAGTACTACATCTTCCTGACCCGCCCCGCGAACGGCCAGTACATCCTCAAATCGTCGAGCGGCCCCTTCGGTCCCTACACGATGCGGCAGGTCCTCCTCGACCTGCCCGGGCCGATCGCCGGCGGTGGAGTCCCCCACCAGGGCGGGCTGGTGCAGACGCGGAGCGGCGCCTGGTACTACCTGGCCTTCGTCGACGCGTACCCCGGTGGCCGGATGCCCGCGCTGGCGCCGGTCACCTGGACCGCGGACGGCTGGCCGGTCGTCCAACTCGTCAACGGCGCATGGGGCACCTCGTATCCGGGCCCGACCGTGCCCCCTCCACCCCGCCAGGTCACCCCCATGACCGGCGTCGACACCTTCGACGGCACAACGCTCAAACCGAAATGGGAGTGGAACCACAACCCGGACAACACCAGGTGGTCGGTGAACAACGGCCTGATCCTGCGGACCGCGACCGTCACTGACGACCTCTACTGGGCCCGCAACACACTGACGCACCGCATCCAGGGCCCCACCTCCACCGCCACGGTCCAGCTCGACCACACCGAGATGCGCAACGGCGACCGGGCCGGACTCGCACTGCTGCGCGACTCCTCCGCATGGATCGGCATCAGGCGCGACGGCACCGGCACGCGCGTGTCCATGGTCAACGGGCTGACCATGGACACCGACTGGAACACCACCGGCACCGGCACCGAGGTCGCGAGCGCGGCCGTCTCGGGCGGCCGCGTCTGGCTGCGCGCGAACGCGGACATTCGACCCGGCACCGGACGCCTCGGCACCTTCTCCTACAGCACCGACGGCACCACCTTCACCCGCCTCGGGCCGGCCTTCTCGCTGGGCAACGACTGGCGGTTCTTCATGGGCTACCGATTCGCCCTCTTCAACCACGCCACCCAGGCACTCGGCGGCGCGGTCCGCTTCACACGGTTCGAGCTGACCACGCCCTGACGAGGCCCACCGATCGCACCAGGCAACCCCCCCACCCACCCCACGAGGAGAACCATGAACCCGCTGAAACGGCTCGGCTGTCGCCGAGCCTCGGTCCTGGGCCTGCTGGCCGCGACCGTCCTGGCGACACCTGGGACCGCGACCGGTGCGACCGGTGCGACCGGTGCACCCGACGCGCCCGACGGGTCCGGCACCGTTCGGGCCTCCACCCTGGGCGCCCAGGCGGCCCAGTCCGGACGGTACTTCGGAACTGCCGTGGCCGCGGGCCGGCTCGGCGACGGAACATACACCCGCATCCTGGACCGTGAGTTCAACTCGGTCACACCCGAGAACGAGATGAAGTGGGACACGATCGAGCCGTCCCGCGGCTCGTTCAACTTCGGCCCCGGAGACCAGATCGTCAACCGCGCGTCGTCCCACGGTCAGCGCATGCGTGGCCACACCCTGGTGTGGCACTCCCAACTGCCCGGCTGGGTCGGCTCGATCAGGGACGCGGGCACCCTGCGCGGCGTGATGAACAACCACATCACCACCGTGATGAACCACTACAAGGGCCGGATCCACTCCTGGGACGTGGTCAACGAGGCCTTCGCCGACGGCTCCAGTGGTCAGCTCCGCAGCTCGGTCTTCCGGGACGTACTGGGCGACGGCTTCCTGGAGCAGGCGTTCCGTACGGCCCGTACGGCCGACCCGGCGGCCAAGCTCTGCTACAACGACTACAACATCGAGGACTGGAACGCCGCCAAGACCCAGGGCGTCTACCGCATGGTGCGCGACTTCAAGGCACGCGGTGTCCCCATCGACTGCGTCGGCCTCCAGGCCCACTTCGGCGCCGGCGGTCCCCCCGGCAGCTTCCAGACGACGCTGTCGAGCTTCGCCGCCCTCGGCGTGGACGTCCAGATCACCGAACTGGACATCGCGCAGGCGTCACCGACCGCGTACGCGAACACGGTCAGGGCCTGCATGAACGTCGCGCGCTGCACCGGCATCACGGTCTGGGGCATCCGCGACAGCGACTCCTGGCGCAGCAGCGAGAACCCGCTGCTGTTCGACCGCAACGGCAACAAGAAGTCGGCGTACAACACGGCGCTGACCACACTGGGCGGCACGCCCGCCACCACACGCAGCGCCCCCGCCGCGCCCGCGACCACGGGCAGCACCCCCGACGCGCGTGCCCTGCCCAGCCGTTACTCCTGGAGCTCCAGCGGTCAGCTGATCGCGCCGAAGTCCGACGCGACGCACAACATCGCCGGCATCAAGGACCCGACGGTCGTCTACTACAACGGCAAGTACCACGTGTTCGCCAGCACCGCGAGCTCCTCCGGCTACAACCTGGTCTACCTGAACTTCAGCGACTGGTCCCAAGCGGGCTCGGCCACCCACCACTACCTCGACCGCACCGCCATCGGCGCCGGTTACCGCGCCGCGCCGCAGGTCTTCTACAACGCGCCGCAGCGCCTGTGGTACCTCGTCTACCAGACCGGCAACGCCTCGTACTCCACCAACCCCGACATCAGCAACCCCAACGGGTGGAGCGCCCCGCGCAACTTCTACTCGTCGATGCCGGACATCATCCGGCAGAACATCGGCAACGGCTACTGGGTCGACATGTGGGTGATCTGCGACAGCGCCAACTGCTACCTGTTCTCCTCCGACGACAACGGACACCTGTACCGCTCGCAGACGACCGTCGGCCAGTTCCCGAACGGCTTCACGAACACCGTCATCGCACTGCAGGACTCGAAGAACGCGCTGTTCGAAGCGAGCAACGTGTACAAGGTGCAGGGCAGCAACCAGTATCTGCTCCTCGTCGAGGCCATCGGATCCGACGGTCGGCGCTACTTCCGTTCCTGGACCGCCCCCGGTCTCGCCGGCTCCTGGACGCAGCTCGCCGCATCCGAGAGCAATCCCTTCGCCCGGGCCAACAACGTCGGCTTCCCCGCGGGCGCCTGGACCCGGGACATCAGCCACGGCGAGATGATCCGCGCGGGCTACGACCAGACACTCACCATTCCGGCCTGTCGCCTCCAGTACCTCTACCAGGGCCTGAATCCCAACGCGGGCGGCGACTACAACCTCCTCCCGTGGCGGCTCGGCCTCCTGACCCAGACCAACTCGACCTGCTGACCGACCGCTCCGTGGGGAGCACTCCCGACGGAGTGCTCCCCACGCTCACCACCGACCATCGGACACATCCCCGTCAGAGAACCGAGGTACCGTCGTGCGCCGCAGACTGCTCGCCCTGGCATCAGCCCTCCTCGCGCTGCCGCTGGCACTCGCCGCAGCCCCGTCCGCCCAGGCGGCGGACCCGACGACCATGACCAACGGGTTCTATGTCGACCCCGACTCCAGCGCGAAGCGGTGGGTGACCGCCAACCCCGGCGACGGCCGGGCGCCCGCGATCAACGCCTCCATCGCCAACACCCCGACGGCCCGCTGGCTCGGCTCCTGGAGCGGCACCATCGGCACCGCCACCGGCGCGTACGTGGGCGCCGCGGACGCCCGGGACAAGCTGCCCATCCTTGTCGCCTACAACATCTACAACCGCGACTACTGCGGCGGGCACTCCGCGGGCGGAGCCTCCTCGCCGTCCGCCTACACGAACTGGATCGCCCAGTTCGCGGGCGGGATCGGAAACCGCCCGGCCGTCGTCGTCCTCGAACCGGACTCCCTCGGGGACTACGGCTGCATGAACCAGGCCCAGATCGACGAACGCGAGGCCATGCTCACCGGCGCGCTCGCCGAGTTCAACCGCCAGGCTCCCCACACCTGGGTCTACCTCGACTCCGGCAACCCGGCCTGGGAGAGCGCGGCGACCATGGCCCGGCGCCTCCACGAAGCCGGCCTCCGACAGGCCCACGGCTTCTCGCTCAACGTCTCCAACTATCTGACCACGGCCGAGAACACCGCGTACGGCAACGCCGTCAACAGTGAACTCAACGCCCGGTACGGCTACACCAAGCCGTTCGTCGTGGACACCAGCCGTAACGGCAACGGCTCGAACGGCCAGTGGTGCAACCCTTCAGGCCGCCGTATCGGCACCCCCAGTCGGCTGGGGGGAGGCGCCGAGATGCTTCTGTGGATCAAGGTCCCGGGCGAGTCCGACGGCAACTGCGGAGTAGGAAGCGGCTCCTCAGCCGGACAGTTCCTCCCCGAGGTCGCCTACAAGATGATCTACGGCTACTGATCCGGACCGCTCGGGCGCGGTACCGGTACCGGGTCAGGGGCGAGAGTCGGCCCGGACAACCCACTCATCCACGGCTGTACCGAGCCGATGCGCCGCACTGCCCAGACGTCGACGGAGTGGAGCCAGGACCGTCCTGGCTCCACTCCGTGGTGTGGGCGGGTCACTGGAACTGTGCGAAGAACCTCCAGATCGCTGCCTTGGTCCAGGTGGCGACGCCGCTTTCGCCGGCGGAGCCGTCGACCGGACCGGGTATGTGGTCTCCGTCGAACGCGGCCCATTGGACGGGGTATCCGGCACGGCAGCCCGAGTAGGTCGTGGTGATGTGCGTTCGGCTGCCCGACGCGGGCTCGCGCGGGCTCTGAGGGGTGCAGCCGTTGTTGCCGACGAATCTGTCGCGCAGGGATCGCCCTTGCGCGATGTTGAGCACGGAGTCGCTGACGCCGTGGATTCCGAAGTAGGCGATGGGCTGGGTGCCGCCGCCGCACCCGCTGATCTCGGCTCCGGACATGACCGCGACGGCCCTGAAGACGTTCGCCCGGCTGCAGGCGAGTGCGTAGCTCATACCGCCGCCCCAGCTGAACCCCGTGGCGAAACGCTGTGCCGGGTTGACACAGAGGCCGCCCTCGATTCGCCGGATCATGTCGTCGACGAAGGCGATGTCCTCACCGCCCGCATTGGCCCAGCCGTTGCCGAGGCCCTGGGGGGCGACGAGGATAGCGCCGTTGTTCGACTGTTCCTGTTGGCCGTAGTAGGACCAGGCGTTTCCGCTCGTGCCGCCCGAGGCGACGTCGCCGGCGGTTCCGCCCCGCCAGTGGAACGCGAAGATCAGCCGGTAGCGGTGGCTGTTGTCGTAGTTGGCGGGGACCCTGAGGATGAAGCTGCGGCTCTTGCCGCCGCTCTGCATCGTGTGCGTGCCGCTCGCCAGAGTCGGGGCGCTGCCGCATCCGCTGCCGTCACCGCCACCGGACGACAGCTTGACCATCTGCCACTGCTGGTTGGCGCCGCCCCAGTCGGAGTACTGGACGACGTTGCCGCCGTCGGCGGTGGAGGCGCCCTGCACCTCCACCGCCTTGCCGCTGGTGCGGTTGATCAGCCGGACGTGGCCCGCGTCGGAGTCCGCCAGGCGGAACTGCTGGTTGGCCCCGTTCTGGTCGGCCCACTGCTGGATCGCGGCACCGTCCGCGGTCGAGGCGCCGGCCACGTCGAGGACCTTGCCCGAATGCCGCGCCTTGAGCCGGTAGAAGCCGCCGCCGGAGTCCACAAACTGCCACTGCTGGTTGGCTCCGTCGTGGCGCGTCCACTGGCTGACCCGCGCGCCGTCGGCGGTGGACGTGTCCGAGACGTCCAGCGCCTTCCCGCTGTTGCGGTTGACCAGGACGTACCAGGCATTGGTGTCCACCGTCGCCGCCTCGGCGGGTGCCGGGTTCACCACGGCGAGCATGCCGATCGCGAGGGCCGCCGCCACCACGGCGGCGATCCGGGACCACCAGCGATGCCTTGGTGGAGGGGCGGGAGCCGCACCGTAGGTCGTCATCGATTCACTCCTTCGTTGGTGGCAGGTCCCATCAGGTGCGGGTCCAGTGTTGGTTGCTGCCGTTCGAGCAGGAGTAGAGCTGGATCAGGGTGCCGTTGGCGGTGCCGGCCGCGACGGCGTCGAGGCAGAGGCCGGACTGGACGCCGACGATGGATCCGTCGGAGTTGAGGCGCCACTTCTGGTTGTCGCCGCCCCAGCAGCTGTAGATCTGGACCCTGGTGCCGTTGGCGGTGCCGCCGGCGTCCAGGCACTTGTTGCCGTAGACCCTGAGTTCACCGGCGGCGGTGTACGTCCACTGCTGGTTGGTGCCGTTGTTGCAGTCCCACAGCTGGAGCTGGGTGCCGTCGGTGGTGCTGCTGCTGGGCACGTCCAGGCAGCGGCCCGACCCGACGCCCTTGACCTGTCCGGAACCCGAAGGGGGCGTGGTGGTACCGCCGTTGAGTGCGTTGAGGACGGCGGTGTAGGCGGGCTTCTTGCTGCCGTCGCCGTTGAACAGCAGCGGCGTGTCCTGTGATCGCCAGGAGTCGGTGTCGCGCACCCCCCAGACGGTGATGCCGAGGCAGCGCGGGACGGCCAGGCAGTCGTTGGTCACGTTGGCGTACGTCGTGGCCGGGGCGCCCTGGATGTCGAGTTCGGTGATGGCCACGTCGACACCGAGGGCGGCGAAGTTCTGCAGGGTGGTGCGGAAGTTGCTGTTGTAGGGGCTGCCGCTGTTGAAGTGCGACTGGAAGCCGACGCAGTCGATCGGCACGCCGCGCTGCTTGAAGTCCCGGACCATGGCGTACATGGCCTGGGTTTTGGCCCAGGTCCAGTTCTCGACGTTGTAGTCGTTGTAGCAGAGCTTGGCGGCCGGGTCGGCGGCGCGCGCGGTACGGAAGGCGACCTCGATCCAGTCGTTGCCGGTGCGCTGCAGGTTGGAGTCGCGCCGGGCTCCCGAACTGCCGTCGGCGAAGGCCTCGTTCACCACGTCCCACTGGGCGATCTTGCCCTTGTAGTGGGCCATCACGCCGTTGATGTGGTCGATCATCGCCTGGCGCAGGGTGCTGCCGCTGAGGCTCTGCATCCAGCCGGGCTGCTGGGAGTGCCAGGCCAGGGTGTGGCCGCGCACCTGCTTGCCGTTCTGCACCGCCCAGTTGTGGACGCGGTCACCGGCGGTGAAGTTGAACTGGCCCCGTTGCGGTTCGGTGGCGTCGATCTTCATCTCGTTCTCGGCCGTCACCGAGTTGAACTCACGGCCCGCGATCGTCGTGTACGCCGAGTCGCCCAGCCTGCCCGAGGCGATGGCGGTGCCGAAGTACCGGCCGCTCTGCGCAGCCGCGGCGCCGAGCGTGTTCTCGGCGGCGTGGGCGGTCGGCGGCGCGACCAGTGCGGCGACCGTACCGAGGGCGCCGACGAGCAGCGCCAACAGCAGGCCGCGGATCTTCCGGCGGATATCGGGTCCGGGAAGGGCATACGAGCCCATGACTGTGCCTCCAAGGTAGAGATCACGGAAGGACTGAAGCGCAGAGGAATGCGTCGGCCGCTCCCACTCGGCAGACGGGCGGGCGGACCGGAACCCGGCAGCACAGATGGCCCCGGGGCGACACTGTTCGGTATATCGAACTGCGGCCGGTTTCTCAGACAGGGATGATTGAGGTGTTGACGATGGATCGTCAATACTCCTCGCAGAAGAAGTTTCGATTCCTGGCCCGAAACTTCCGGAAACCTGGTGAGCCGGAATACGCAACCTCGGCGCCACTGTCGGGGATGCCCGCAAGGGCGGGCCAGGCCGAGTGTGCGGACGCTGCCACCCGGTTTCTCCCCTCCCCGCGGACGCCTTGGACTGGTGAGCTGCGTCCGCGAACTCCGGAGAGGTTCCCGTCGGCGCGACAGCTCGGCAAGCCCGAAGGGAAGCGCTGTTTGTGGACAGATCGGCGCCAGGCCTTGACCAGAGGGCCCCACATTCCTAGCTTGTGGCGTCGAAGCATCCGGGAATTCTTCGAAACATTCGAGATTATCCCTGTCCCCCGGCACGTCCGCTCCGCGGTTCATCGGGGTCACCTCACCCCGCTCCCCGAAGGAGGCCCTCTGATGTGGTTTCGCCCCTCGTCCCCGGTCCGTCTGAGACGCTTACTCGCCGTCCTCGCGCCCTTTCTGCTCGTGGCCACCTTCCTCGGCGCCCAGCCCGCCGGCGCCGCGACCGTAGACCCCAACGCCTCGTATGTGCTGGTCAACCGCAACAGCGGCAAGGCCCTGGACGTCTACAACCTGGCGACCGACGACGGCGCCCGCATCACCCAGTGGTCCAGGAACGATCAGATCCAGCAGCAGTGGCAGTTCGTCGATTCCGGGGGCGGCTACTACCGCATCAAGTCCCGCCACTCGGGCAAGGTGCTGGACGTCTACAACTGGTCCACCGCGAACGGCGGCTCGATCGTCCAGTGGACCGACCTGAACGCCACCAACCAGCAGTGGCGGCTGGCCGACAGCTCGGACGGCTACGTGAGGCTCATCTCGCGCCACAGCAACAAGGCTCTCGAAGTGCAAGGCGCCTCCACCGCCGACAGCGCGAACGTCGTCCAGTACGACGACTGGGGCGGCACCAACCAGCAGTGGCAGCTCGTCAAGGTCGGCGGCGACACCTCCGGCCCGTGCGATCTTCCGTCGGCATACCGCTGGACATCGACGGGCGCGCTGGCGCAGCCCAAGTCGGGGTGGGTCTCGCTCAAGGACTTCACCGTCGTCCCCTACAACGGCAGGCAACTCGTCTATGCGACGACGCACGACACGGGGACGAGTTGGGGTTCGATGAACTTCGGCCTGTTCACCAATTGGTCGGAGATGGCCTCGGCCGGCCAGAACACGATGTCGGCTTCCACCGTCGCGCCCACGCTCTTCTACTTCGCGCCGAAGAACATCTGGGTGCTCGCCTACCAGTGGGGCGGGACCGCCTTCTCCTACCGGACGTCGAGCGATCCCACCAACCCGAATGGCTGGTCGTCCCAGCAGGTGCTCTTCTCCGGAAGCATCTCCGGATCCGGAACAGGACCCATCGACCAGACGCTCATCGGTGACGGGACGAACATGTACCTGTTCTTCGCCGGCGACAACGGCAAAATCTACCGGGCCGGCATGCCGATCGGGAACTTCCCGGGCAGCTTCGGCACGACCTCGACAGTGATCATGAGCGATACGACGAACAACCTGTTCGAAGCCCCTCAGGTCTACAAGCTGCAGGGCCAGAACCGCTACCTCATGATCGTCGAAGCGATCGGCTCGCAGGGCCGCTACTTCCGCTCGTTCACGGCCACCAGTCTGAACGGCTCATGGACACCCCAGGCCGCGACCGAGAGCAATCCCTTCGCCGGCAAGGCCAACAGTGGTGCCACCTGGACCAACGACATCAGCCATGGCGAACTGATCCGCACCAGCCCCGATCAGACCATGACCGTCGATCCCTGCAATCTGCAGTTGCTCTACCAGGGGCGCAGCCCCAGCTCCGGCGGCGACTACGGCCTCCTGCCCTACCGCCCGGGTCTGCTGACACTGCAGCGCTGACGGCGTGACACGAATCCCGCTCCGGTACGGAGCCGGCTTGGCGGGCTCGGCGGAAGGCCGAGCCCGCCCGGGTCACGCGACAACATCAGCGCTCGTACGGCGACGGAGCGCGGGGGCGGGCAACGCTCACCAGCCGGCGGCGACCGAGATCCTGCGGCGGGATCGGGCTGGGGGTCGACGCCGACCGGGCCGGCCTGCGCGCTCATCCTGCTCCTGTGCTCGCGCCTGTGCAGCGGACTCGGACCGGCCGTCACCGGCGGCGGTCGTCGAGTACAGGCGGGTGACGCCCCCTCCTCTCCCCCGGCATCGTGAGCACGGCCTCACCGGCCGCGGGATTCCTTGCGCCCGGCGCTCACCGAGCGATCCGCGCGATCCACTGGTGGGCGAAGCGACCCCCGGTGTTATTCAATGAAGTGTGCGGTCAGGGATCTCGGGGCCTCATCGCACGGGTCCGAGTACGGCCCCGGTGCTGTGCCGGGGATTGCCGAGAGAGCCGCATGGACTCTACGCCGTCGCCCTCGTCCTCGTCGCCGTTCGAGCTGGTCAGCAGCGCCCTGGGGCGCTACGTCCCGCGCGGCGGAGCGGCAGCGGCCGCCGGTCCTGACAACGCGCAGGGCGAGCGCACCTCCGGCCGACGCGGAGCCGACGGCCCGGCAGACGACCGTCACGATCAGATTCTCGGCGTGGTGAACCTGGACAGGGAGCTGAGAATCACCCGCAGCAATCTGGACGCCGCCGTATTCGCGGGTCTGGACGCCGGGGCCGGGACCCTGTTCGCCGATCTCCTGCCTCCCGGGGACGTACCGACGGTCACCCGGCGATTGCGGCAGGTCCTGGAGATCGGTGAGGCGCACGTCGCGCGGATCCAGCGCCTGCGGCGCGCCGACGGGTCGGAGCTGGTGGTCTCGCTGAGCATCCTGCCCGCCGCGGCGCCTCAGGAGGGCTTGACCGTCTCCCTGATCGCCATGGCCAGGAGGCTGCACCTGTACGCCGCCGAGACCGCGATCGGCACCTCGCTGGACATCGGCGAGACCGCACAGTCACTGGCGGAGTCCCTGCTGGCCTGGGGAGACGTGGCCGCCGTCGACCTGGACTTCGCCGTGTGGACGGGCGAGGGAGTCACCGAGCAGGCGCAGGGGCGCATCCGGCTGCGGCGGGCGGCCCTGGTGCCGGACCGGGCATGGCCCGAGGGGTACGTGACGCCGGGCGGCGACCTTCCGAGCGACGCGAGTCGCCTGCTGGCGCAGGCGGTGCTGCGGGACGACGCCCCGCAGGCCATCGTCATCCCCGACCGGAAGGCGGTCGAGCGGCTGCTCGGCAGCCCGCGAGTGATCCGTGCCCTGGTGCCCGGTGACCGGTCGGCGAGTGTGGCGTGCATGCCCCTGGTGCTGGACAGCGCGCCGCCCGTCGTGCTGGGCGTGGCGGAGGTCTGGCGGCGGGAGGACTGCCCCTTCCGTGACGGCGAGTTGTTCGACCTGCAGGAACTGGTGGCCAGGACCGCTCATCACGTCGACCTGGCCCGTCAGCACCAGCGCGAGCACACGCAGGTGCTGGCGTTGCAACGTCGGCTGCTGCCCCGGACCGGCGGCCACACCGTGGAGATCGCCAGCGTCTACCAGCCCGCCACCCCCGACAGCGCGGGCGTCGGCGGCGACTGGGTGAACAGCTTTCCACTGCCGGACGGGCGCACGGCGCTGGTGGTCGGTGACGTCGTCGGGCACGGCCTGGGCGCCGCGGCGACCATGGGCCAGCTGAGCATGGAGGCCCGCGCGCTGCTGTCCGCGGGGCTGGCACCCGACGAGGTGCTCGAACACCTGGACGAGACCGTGACGCTGCTGGACGACGCGGAGTCCGGGCTGACGGCCGGCTACAGCGCCCTCGGCTCCACCTGCTGCATCGCCCTTTACGACCCGGTCAGCCACCACGTGACGCTCGCCAGCGCCGGCCATCTCCCACCGGTCCTGGTGCTTCCGGACGGGCAGGGGGGCCCGCTCGGGGTCCGCCCCCACCCCGGCCTGGGCGCCGAGTTCGCGCTGCGGGAGCCGTTCGACGTGCACACGTTCGACGCGCCCCCGGGCTCCCTGCTCGCCCTCTACACCGACGGCCTGGTGGAGGATCCGGCCCTGTCGATCGACGAGGGCATCGGCAGGCTGGCGGACACCGTGGCCACGGTGCACCCCTGGGACACCCTCCAGCAGGCCGCACGGCATGTCGTCTCCACGCTGGCGCCGGTGCGCCAGCGCGACGATGTGACCCTGCTGCTCGCGCGCATGATCGGCTACCGCAAGGGGGACACCGCGACCTGGCGGCTGCCCGCTCGCGCAGACGCGCCCGCTCGTGCCCGCGCGCATGTCCTGGCGCTGCTGCGGCAATGGGACAGCAGGAGCGACACCCAGGACGATGTGACGCTGCTGGTCAGCGAGCTGGTCACGAACGCGGTGCGCTTTGCCGCCGGCCCCATCACGGTACGACTGATCAGGTCGGGTCACGGACTGCTGTGCGAGGTGGGCGACACCGGCAACGGCAGGCCACGTCTGGGCCGGGGCGATCTCCTCGATGACGCCGGGCGTGGCCTGCACATCGTGCACAGGCTCACCACCCGGTGGGGGGTGCGGTGGACGGACACCGGCAAGGTGGTCTGGGCGGAGGTCGCGAGGTGACGCGGCCGCGGGTGCGGGGCGCGGCCCGGGTGCGCGAGCGCGGCAGGGGCTCGCTCTAGAGCCATTCCCCTTCCAGGGCGGTGGCGGTGAGGCCCGGTGCCGCCGCGTACAGGACGGCGCGACTGCCCGACTTCTGCCCGGCGTCGTGCGCCCGCCGCAGGATGTCGAACACGGCGGCGCCTCCGCGGTTGCCGCTGGTGTAGCTGTCCCGGCTGTAGTCCAGCAGTCCCGACGGCCACGCGTCGGGCATCGTCTGCTCCATGTACTCCAGCACCCGGGTACCGCCGGGGTGCGCGAGCAGCACGTCGGGGTGCCAGGAGTCGGGGTCGTCCTGGTAACGGACGCGCAGCCACTCCCACATCGCGGTGACCGTCTCCTGTACGGCGCGCGGCCCGCGCCGGTCCATCACGAAGTGGGTGCCGTCCGCCCGCGTGTCCAGACGGTGCAGGTCCTGGGTGCCGGGCAGGGTGTGGTGCCAGGCGGCGTCCAGCCGCAGCACCGACTCGTCCCTCGGACGGCCCGTGACCACCGCGGCGACCGCGGTGTCCGCGAACAGCAACCGGACGATCAGGGACTCGATGGTGTCGTCCGCGGGCTGGTAGGTCGTGCTCAGCGCCTCCGCGATCACGACCAGGACCACCCGGTCGGGATCCGCGGCCACGAGATCCGCCGCCAGGGCCAGGGAGCGGGTCCCCGCGACACAGGCCCACTGCGTGGCCGGCAGCAGCATCACGTCGCCGCGCAGCTCGAGCTTGTTGGCCACAGCGATGTCCAGGCCCGGCAGTGCCGGGGTGGTGGAGTGACTGGTGATCAGGCAGTCGATGTCCGAGGCGTCCAGCCCGGCGATCTGCAGGGCACCGCGCGCCGCACGCTCCCCGTAGGCCTGCACGGCCTCCCAGGCCGGCGCGGTGCGCTCCTGCACGGTCTGCGGCGCGGGTATCGCTTCGAGAGCGGCGATCACACGGTCCACCTCCTGCCGGCTGAACCCGTCGCGCGTCAGCGCCTCTTGGGCGGGCCCGGTGCCGACATCCCGCAGGCCGCTGCCGTTGCCGGGCGCGACGGCGGTCTCCAGCGGCAGCATCCACCCGCGGGTCTCGATGCCCGTACTGGCCGCGATGCCGTCGATCCGCGGCGCCCACGCCGCGTGCGGATGCCGGTCGCGCACCTCCGCCACGATCTGGCTGGTCTCCACGGCGTGCTCGCCGTGTATCACGGCAGGGGGAGAGAGGTAAGCGGCCATGTTGGGCACCTTTCCAAGGGAACGGGGAGGAACGTCACGAGGGCTGCGCCATGGGCCACTTTGGAGCTTGACGCCCATGCCGATGGGCTCCCTTCCGGGAGTCGCTGTCGCCATCGAGCATGGACGCTAAATGGACATTTACGCTGTGATTCAGACAACTTGGGCGGCCTCTGGTGGCGTGATACGCCACACATCGCTCAAACAGGGGCCCGCAGAACGGTTCCGCTTGTCCCGCCTGAGCCGCCGTCAGCCAGGGAGGCCGAGGGCCGACCGGACTTCGGCTCTCGTCACGCACCGGATGTCGTCAGGCGCCTGGGGCAGGCGGGTGGTCCGCTCCTCGCACTGATCGCGGCGTGTGTGGCTCCTGCCGCATCGGTGCGATCCGTGGATCCGCGGCGGGGTGCGCTGTCCGGGCTGGTCGGGCGGCGTAGCCGTGGAGTCCCGTCGGTGGCTTGTCGGAGGCTGTCGCTCCGTACACCCTCGAGCGCCGCCTGGGCCGGTGATCGAGCCGCTGACCGTGAAGCGTTCACGCGGGCCGTCGGTCAATGGTTCGGTGGTCCGGCAGCCCGAGCCCTTCCGCCACAGCGCGGCCAGGCCCACCTATCGGACCGTCAACTTCCGTTTCACCGACTCGACTTGCCGGATTGTGTAAACCGAGCCGGGGTACGCGGACGGGCGAATCCACACGGAAGGAGCCGTCAACTGTGGAACGTGTCAACGCCTTTCTGGGCAAACACCTGTGGCTGCAGTTCGTGCTGTCGATCCTCTGCGCCAGCGCCCTGGTCATGCTCCTGTACCCGGGGCGCTCGGCACTCTCGGTCGTGCTGCGTACCGCCTTCGTCTCCCTCGGTGGCATCGTCGTCGTGCTCGTCGGGCGCCGCCGGGAAAGGAAGGCCGCCGGCGGCAGCACGAACAGCCTCGTCTCGCTGGACGGGAAACTGCGCAGGGGTGAGGTGCCCGTCGACCCGGCCGAGCGCGAAGCGATGCGCGCTCTGGTCGCACAGCGTCTGCACCGCACGCGTCACCGCGTAGCGGCCCTGGTGTTCCTCGCGGTCCTGTTCTGCACCGTGACGGTACTGGTGGCCCTCACCTCGGGCCCCAGGCAGACGATCGGCTTCACCCTGCTCACCGTGGTCTTCCTCGCTTGGAGTGTCGGCAACGGCAACCTCCAGCATCGACGCCTGCGCGCCATGCAGGCGTCCCTCGACGGCGAGGACATCCCCGCTCGCGCTCACCACACCGCACACCGGCAAGGAGGCGACGCATGACACCGCGGGAGGCGCCCGGATCGTCCGGACTCGGCGATCTGGAGCCCGGCACCAGGCAACGTGCTCAACTGCGTACCCGAATCTCGGACATCGCGTGGACGGCTCTCTGTGTCGTCCTGGCGGTCTGGGCGATCTGGAGCTCCGTCGGCGCCGTACGGGACGAGGCGGCGTGGGCATACGGCATCGCGGCCTGGATCCTCCTGGCCGTCGCGCTGACGCTGCGCGTCCTCTCCGTCCGCCGCCGAACCCGCCTGTGAGCGGCCCTGCTCACACCATTGCCAGCAGCGCTCCCGGCCGGTGCGGCCGCCGGAGACCCGTCACCCGCTGTCGGGACGCTCGACGCGAGGTGTGCGCGCAACGTCGAAACCCACGCTTCGCACCACATGCCGGCGAAATCCCCTGACACCGCCTGACAGGCGTCGGCGACCGGTGTCAGCGTGCTGTCCACGGGCTGTCAGCCGGGTCCGGCATCGTCATGGTCATCGAGAACGACGAGGACCTGACGAGGAGTTGTTGAACATGGCGTACGCGATCCGGGCCGAGGGACTGGTCAAGAAGTACGGCGATTTCACCGCCCTGGACGGCGTCGACCTGGAGGTCCCGGCCGGCAAGATCGTCGGCGTCCTGGGTCCCAACGGAGCCGGCAAAACCACCACCGTGCGCATCCTGGCCACGCTGATGCGCCCCGACGGCGGACACGCCACCGTCGGCGGCCACGACATCGTCAAGGACCCGGTCAAGGTCCGGCAACTGATCGGGCTGACCGGTCAGTACGCCTCCGTGGACGAGAGCCTGTCCGGCGCCGAGAACCTGGTGCTCATCGGGAGGCTGCTCGGCCTGTCCCGGCGCGATGCGAAGGCGAGGGCCACCACGCTCCTGGAGAACTTCTCCCTCGCCGAGGCGGCACGCAAGCCGATCGCCACCTTCTCCGGCGGAATGCGACGGCGTCTGGACCTGGCCGCCTCCCTGGTAGGCCGGCCCCAGGTGCTCTACCTGGACGAGCCCACCACCGGTCTGGACCCGCACGCCCGACAGGAAGTCTGGGATGTGGTACGGCAGTTGGTCGCCGACGGTTCCACGGTGCTGCTCACCACCCAGTACCTGGAGGAGGCCGATCAGCTCGCCGACTCCATCACCGTTTTCGACCAGGGCCGCAAGGTCGCCGAAGGCCGCCCCGGTGAGCTCAAGCGCCGCGTGGGCGGCCAGATCCTCCAGGTCCGGCCCACTGTGGCCGCCGATGTGCCGCAGGTCGCCGCGATGCTCGCCGAGCTGACCGGACACGCCCCCGCCCGGAACTCCGGCGTACTCACCGTGCCCGCCGACGACCCGATGATCGTCGCCGCGGTCGCGCGCCGCCTGGACGGCGTCGGCATCACCGCCGACGAACTCGGCCTGCGGCTGCCCAGCTTGGACGAGGTCTTCCTCGCTCTGACCGGACACGCGCCCGCTGTCACCGGCGACCAGCCCGTCGCCGTCTGAGCCCCCGGCTCCCCGAGCTCCCCCGGCTCCCCTGCTTCCGCTGCTTCCGCACAGACATTCCCGAGAGGACCCCGTCATGAGCGCCCAGCCCGTCATCGCCCACGCCGAGCTCCCCGGCCGTATCGGCCTCGCGCAGACCGCCCGGCACAGCCTCGCCCTCGCCGGCCGCGGCGTCACCAAGTTCATGAAGTCGCCGATCCAGTTGGTCGACGTGATCCTCACCCCGATCATCAGCCTGCTGATGTTCATCTACCTCTTCGGGGAGGCCATGTCCGGCGGTGACACCGACCGCTACCTACAGCTCGTCACTCCGGGCGTCATGGTCATGGCCGTCTTCCAGGCCAGCGTCGGCATCGGTGCCTCGCTCTGCGCGGACGCCAGTACCGGGATCTTCGACCGGTTCCGCAGCATGCCGATCGCCCGCTCCAGCCCGCTGATCGGCGCCGTCCTTGCCGACATCGTCCGCTATGTCGTCTGCCTGGGCACCTTGGTCATCCTCGCCCTGGTCATGGGTTACCGCGTGGAGACCGGCCCGGTCGCCTCGCTCGCCGCGCTCGCCCTGCTCGTCGGCTTCGCCCTCAGCTTCTCCTGGATCTCGGTGTACCTCGGGATGCTGATCAAGAACCCCGCCTCCGTACAGGGCCTCATGACCATCCTGATCCTGCCGCTCACCTTCGCCAGCAACGTCTTCGTCCCCCGGGACGACATGGCCGGCTGGCTCCAGGCCTGGTCCGACGTCAACCCGGTCTCCCTGGTGGCCGACACGGTCCGCGGCCTGCTCAACGGCGGCCCGGTCGCCGGTTCCCTGGCCGGCACCTTCGCCTGGATGGCCGGTGTGATCGCCGTCTTCTTCCCGCTGGCCATGCGCGCCTACCGCAAGAACGCCGGATGATCCTCCGGTGACCGACCCGGCCGGGCGGGGTCCGCACCCACAGTGCGGACC